>CAXNJF010000144.1:0-5160 GCA_964202585.1 Trichlorobacter sp.
AAGAAAGTCATTGAAGCGCATGCCGGCACACTTGTTATGAGCAGTAAGCAAGGCGTTGGAACGGAAGTGGCAATACGGTTGCCGAATACCAAAGAGAACGATCAGAGATGAAGTAAAGCCATAAAGAGGAGTCCCGTACACTATGAGGTCTTTTCATGAACAGGGACATGCTGGCGGTAACGGACGTACATCAGGAAATCGTCATCAGACTGCGTCTTGACCCAAAACTTTGTGTAGAGGTTTCGAATGAAGCTGGTTGATCTCCTCGAAAAAATGCCTCGCTCGGCTATTACAGCTGCGGCATTGTCACTCTGCGTCGTGGTGGGTGTGATTGACGGGATGACCGGTTCCGACTACTCGCTGGCACCTTTCTATCTTGTTCCCGTTGTCCTGGCTGCCTGGTTTGTGGGGAGGAAAGCCGGCTATCTCATCTCCCTTGCAGGTGCTCTGGTGTGGCTTGCGGCTGAGATGGCGGGAACAGAGCGCTACCAGTTCGAATTTGCCCTGCTCTGGAACGACCTCATGGAGCTCCTGCTCTTTCTTCTGTCGGCCTTGGTTGTCTCGTCCCTCAAAGGGGCGCTTGAGCGGGAAAAGGGTATGGCACGCACCGATCAGCTGACCGGTATATCAAACCGTCGGCACTATTTAGAGCTTGTTACAGGAGAGATGCGGCGGAACCATCGCTATAAGGAGCCCTTTACCGTCGCATACCTCGACATTGACAGGTTCAAGTCGGTCAATGACACCATGGGGCATGCAGAGGGGGATAAACTCCTGCTGCAGGTAGCCAATGTGATTGTTGCTGCTATCCGTGAAACCGATACAATCGCTCGACTTGGTGGAGATGAATTTGCCTTGCTTCTTCCCGAAACCGCCGAAGAGTCGGCTCTCAAGGTGGCGGAAAAGGTACGACAGCAGTTAAAAAAGGATGTTGAGAGTCGCTGGCCGATTACGTTCAGTATGGGACTGGTCACCTATCTGCAATCTCCGGCTACTATCGACGAGGTGATCAGTCGGGCTGACCGGCTCATGTATGACGTGAAAGAAAAGTGTAAAGATGACCTGCGTTATGAGGTGGTTGGAGAATTATCCCGGTAGTGCTCAACGACAGGGCGTTTTTCGATACAGCACACTGCTATGCAATTGAAATTGCCTGCTAAGGAAAACAACAATGAGAAACAAATTTCTCGGTACAGGCGAGCAGGGTTATCATCCTGTCCGAAAAGTGCAGAACGTCATCTCCGGCTTGCGTTATACCCTACTGACCGATTTTAGTGTGGCATACAAACTGTACCTGTCACTGATAATTCTGATAGCGACATTTGCGTTACGCCAAACGGTTGATTTGCTTTTGATACTCATCGCGACCGGCCTTGTACTTGTCACAGAAATCGTAAATAGCTCTATTGAAGCACTCTGCGACTTTGTCGAGGAGCGCCACAACGAAAAAATAAAGATTATCAAAGATATTGCCGCTGCTGCGGTTGGAATCAGCATTGTCGTATGGGTCGCAGTGTGTGCTGTGGAGGTTGGAAAAATCTGGTCACTGCTAATGAAACAGTGACTGACTTTTCACATGGCATGTAAGTGAAATATCGCTATATTATCGTACAATTATCGCAGCAATCCGAAAAAGACTGCCCAGACAATCGCAGAATTTGTTGCACTGCACAGGCCGGGAAAAACGGGGGAGATCCCATACAATGAACAAGAGCCAAACACAGCCAGCTGAAATTATGTGGCATGCAGCATCCGATCAGGACGTCATGACCCGACTGGGTACCGGTCCGGACGGATTGACTGACAGGGAGATCGCTGAAAGGTTGCAGCGCTTCGGCGCCAACACCCTTGCCCGGTCCGGCGGGACAAGCCCCTGGCTGATCTTCTGGCGCCAGATCAATAACCCGATCGGCTGGCTGCTGCTTGCTGCCGGTGCCCTGGCGGTTGCCCTGAAAAAGCCCACCGATGCCGCAGTTGTTTTTGGTGCGGTGGTCATCAATGCCATCATCGGTTTCATCCAGGAATATCGGGCCGGAAAAGCTATTGAGGCGCTTGCCGCCATGATTCCTGAAGCGGCAACGGCAATCAGGAACGGGCAGTCCATTGCGGTGTCAGCAGACGGATTGGTGCCAGGTGACGTGGTAACTGTGCAGAGCGGTGACAAAGTGCCAGCCGACCTCCGCTTGATCCGGGTCAAGAACCTGCTCGTTGAAGAAGCCGCCCTGACCGGCGAATCGCTGCCGGTGGCAAAGCGCTCCGACGCGGTACTGGCGGATTCACCGCTGGGCGACCGTTTTTGCATGGCCTACAGTGGCACCCTGGTGGTGCAGGGTACGGCCACCGGTGTGGTGGTGGCCACAGGGAACAGCACCGAACTGGGACGGATCAATGCGCTGCTCAATCAGACCACGCAGCTGGAAACTCCGCTGACCCGACAACTGGCCAGGGTCACTACCGGCATCACCGTCGCTGTCGTGGTCGTAGTAGCGATTTTGATCGTTTTCGGCATCTGGATCAAGGACGCCCCGGTTGGAGAATCCCTCATGGTTGCCGTTTCGCTGGCCGTGGCGGCAATCCCCGAGGGACTGCCTGCGGTTATCACCATCTGCATGGCCATCGGCGTCCGGCGGATGGCCGAACGGCATGCTGTTGTCCGTCATCTTCCGGCGGTGGAGACACTGGGATCCACAACGGTCATCTGCTCTGACAAGACCGGTACCCTGACCCGCAATGAAATGACGGTTCAGGTGGCGTGGCTGCAAGGGCATGAATACCGGTTTTCCGGTATTGGCTACACACCGGAAGGCGAAGTCGAACACGACGGTGTTCGCTTGACAACCGCTCCTCCTGCACTGCATGAACTGCTCTCCATTGCCGTCCTCTGCAATGATTCCGCGCTGCGCCTTGAGGGAGACAGTTGGGCCATCACCGGCGATCCGACAGAAGCCGCCCTGGTGGTTGCCGGCCAGAAAGCCGGATTGCATGCCAACGAATTTCGCAGTCGCCACCAACGTCTCGACGTTATCCCCTTCGAGTCGGACACCCAATACATGGCTACCCTGAACCGGTTTGACAACAAAAACCGCATCCTGCTTAAAGGGGCGCCGGAAACGGTCATTGATCGCTGCGACCTGGACAAAGCGGGGCAGCAGGCAGTGCATGAAGCCATGGCAACCTACGCCCGCCAGGGGATGCGAGTCATTGCCTTTGCCCAACGCCGGGACGTTGCAGCCGAAGATATTTCTCCTGGTGACGTTACACAAGACCTGCAGTTTGCCGGACTGCTCTGCATGATTGATCCTCCCCGTACCGAAGCCATGGACGCCATCCGGGTCTGCCATAGCGCCGGCATCACGGTCAAGATGATTACCGGCGACCATCCCGTAACGGCCGAAGCCATCGGTCGGCAGCTCGGCCTGCTCAAGCATGGGCAGGGAGCCCTCACGGGCCGTGACCTGCAAGGCCTCTCCGAAACAGAGCTCCAGTCAACGGTCATGAGTACCAATGTATTTGCCCGCGTGGCTCCGGAGCACAAGATCGCCCTGGTGCAGGCCCTCCAGGCCCAACGCCACGTGGTTGCCATGACCGGCGATGGTGTTAACGATGCACCGGCGCTCAAACGGGCCGACATCGGGATCGCCATGGGTATTACCGGCACAGCGGTATCCAAGGAGGCGGCCAAGGTTGTCCTGATGGACGACAATTTCGCCTCCATCACTGCTGCGGTGGAAGAGGGACGCCGGGTCTACGACAACCTCATCAAGTCCCTGGCTTTTGTGCTGCCCACCAATCTGGGGCTGGCCTGTATTCTGACCGCATCCATGTTTTTCTTCCCGACAGTACAGGTCGACGGTGTGAATGAGCTGCTCATGGCCATGTCTCCCAGTCAGACCCTCTGGATCAACCTGGTGGCAAGTATTACCCTCTCGATCCCGCTCGCCTTCGAGGTACTGGAACCAAACGCCATGCGGCGCATGCCCCGTTCTCCCGACGAACCGGTCTTTTCCGGTTTCATTGTTGCACGCCTGATCATAGTGGCCCTGCTTATGTCCGCAGCTGCCTGCGGTCTGTTTCTCTGGGAATACTTCCGGATCATCGGCCCTGAACCGGTGACGACCGTCCGGCATGCCCTGGCGCTGGCCGAAGCACAGACGATCTGCGTGACCAGCATTACCTTCACCCAGATATTCTATCTGCTCAACTGTCGATCCCTGCGTGACTCCCTCTTTTCACAAGGGGTATTCAGCAACCCGGCAATCTTTATCGGTATCGGCATCCTGCTGCTGCTCCAGGCCTGTTTCATCTACCTGCCGCCGCTGCAGACACTTTTCGCTTCGGCAGCGCTCGACGCCCGGGCCTGGTTGTATGCCATGGCTGCAGGTGCGATTGTGCTGCCGGTGATATCGCTGGACAAATGGATCAGAAACCGCAGCAGTCAAAACATCGCTCGTTGAGAAAGATCATCTAAAAGAAGGGTATACACCATCATGTCCATCCAAAAGTTTTTTGTCCCGATTGCATTGATTATTCTCATGAACGGCATTATGGCGCTAAGCGGCTGTACAACTGAAAAAACACCCGAGCCGCAGCAACAGATTCCTGCTATTTCACTCTCCGCTGCTGACAAAGAAAAACTACTGGTATTCCAGAAAGAGATTCTGAACATCGAGAATCTTACTGACAAGGCTGTCAAACTGGCGGTCGATGAGCTGAAGAATGTCATCAAGGGGGGAGAAATTTCCACCAACATAGCCACCCTCGTTGACAAGGCAAAAGCGGAATGCCTGCTTGCAGGAGAATTACTGACCAGGAAGGTCATTCCTGAAGTGCTGCCACCTGAAGCGAAGCGCCTTCTTAACGAAGGCAGAACAGGTTTGATTGCCGCTTATAAAGCCTATGCGGAATCATTTGATGCCATCAAGAGTTTTGCCACTGACAAGAATCCTATGGCACTGCTTGAGTACCGAAAGAAACACACAGAAGCCCAGGAACTCTATAACGCTGCCGCCATAAAGCTCAAATCAGTTATGACTGCAGCAGGAATATCGAAATGATGAGGCTGGCATCAAGTCCTGGTTGGGATAGATCAAGACTGCCCCGAATGTCATGCTGTCACGATAATTCTATTGACAGCAGAACCCGGTTCGGCTAGTTTCCCGA
>CAXNJF010000145.1:0-5106 GCA_964202585.1 Trichlorobacter sp.
GTGATATGGCACTGTTGAACGGAACCTTGCACCTGCTGGAACCAGGTTCGCCCCGAGGCCAGCGCTTGCCGATTGATTTCTTTTTCCGCTCGCTGGCCCAGGATCAGCATGAACAGGCGATCTGCATCATTCTTTCCGGCACCGGCAGCGATGGCACGCTGGGGTTGCGGGCGGTCAAGGGGGAAGGCGGGCTGGTCATGGTTCAGTCCCCGGAATCCACCGAATATGACGGTATGCCCCGCAGCGCCATTGCCACCGGTCTGGTGGATGTTGCCCTGCCCCCTGCCGAGATGCCGACCTATCTGATCTCATACGCAGCCCATGCCGCCGAGAGACGTAACCGTTCACCGGCTCCTCTGCTGCCTGCATCGGAAGATGCACTCAAGAAGATCTTTGTCCTTTTGCGGATCCAGACCGGGCATGATTTTTCGCAGTATAAGCGGAACACGATCAAGCGCCGCCTGGAGCGGCGCATGGTTATTCAGCAGATTACCAACCTGGATGGCTACGTCCGGTTTTTGCAGCAGGCACCCGAAGAAGTGGAGGTGCTCTTTCGTGACCTGCTGATCGGCGTGACCAGTTTTTTCCGCGATCCGGATGCCTTTACCGCCCTTGAAACCAGGGTCATTCCGCAGCTTTTTACCAAAAAGCCGGATGGATCCGCTATCCGGGTCTGGATCTGTGGCTGTTCCACCGGTGAAGAGGCCTATTCCATCGCCATCCTGCTGCTGGAAGAGATGGAGCGCCTGAAACGGAATGACAAGCTGCAGATCTTTGCCACCGACATAGACAGCCGCGCCATTAATCAGGCCCGCAGTGGCCTGTATCCGGCCAGCATCGCCGCAGATGTCACTCCAGAGCGGATGACCCACTTTTTTACCCCTGAAGCTGATGGCAGTGCCTTTCGTATCAGCAAAAGGATTCGTGATCTGCTGGTCTTTTCCGAACATGATCTGCTGAAAGATCCCCCCTTTTCAAAGCTTGATCTGATCAGTTGCCGCAACCTGCTGATCTATCTGAATGGCGAACTGCAGAAACGGTTGATCCCGCTCTTCCGCTATGCACTGATACCGGACGGCAAACTTTTTCTGGGTACCTCCGAAACGGTGGGTGATTTTTTCAATCTCTTCAGCGCGCTTGATCGCCAGGCCAAACTGTATCAGCGCAAAGAAGATCTTTCTGATCTGCAGCGCCCGGTGATTGCCAAATTAACCCCACCTCTGCCAGCAGATTTACCAGCACAGAGACTGCCAGCACAGCCGCTTGCCGCCGGTAAACGCTCGCTGCGTGAGATAACCGAACAGGCCCTGCTGGAACGGTACGCACCGGTCAGTCTGCTGACAACAGAGCGGGGCGAGATACTCTACATCCACGGCAGTACCGGGCGCTACCTGGAAATAGCACCGGGTGAACCGGCCCTGAATATCCTGAAAATGGCGCGGGCAGGGCTGAAGCGGGATCTGTCCACCGCCCTGCATAGTGCAGTCAAGGAACAGCTTCCGGTAGAACGTCACGGCCTGCAGGTAAAAACCAACGGCGGTTTCAGCAGTGTCAACCTGACCATACTGCCGGTGGAGCCAACGGCAGATTCCAGTACCACCCAGACCCTGTACCTGGTTGTGCTGGATGAGAATCAGGCTGTAACGCCGGCACTGCCCGTGCTGGTTCACGGGGCAACTCTGGTTGAGGAACCGGATGAGCAGACAATGGAGGCCACCGCATTTGTTGCCCGGTTAAAACAGGAGCTGAAGGCAAACGAGGACTATCTCCAGAGCGCCAATGAAGAGCTTGAAACCTCCAACGAAGAGTTGAAGTCTTCCAATGAAGAGATGCAGTCAGTCAACGAAGAGCTGCAATCCACCAATGAAGAACTGGAGACCTCAAAGGAAGAGCTGCAGTCATTGAACGAAGAACTGTCCACGGTGAACAATGAACTGCAGACAAAGGTATCTGATCTTTCCCGGGCCAATAACGATATGGTTAACCTGATGGCCGGGACCGGCATCGGCACCGTCTTTGTGGATTTCCAGCAGAACATCCTCCGCTTTACCCCCTCCATCACCCAGGCCATTAACCTGATCACGTCTGATCTGGGGCGACCGGTGGGGCATATTGTCACCAACCTGGTGGGGTATGACACCCTGGTGGAGGATATCAAGGCGGTGCTGGATACTCTGGTGCCCAAAGAAACGGAGGTGCAGACCAGGGCAGGAGCCTCTTTTCTGCTGCGGATACGTCCTTACCGCACCCTTGAGAATGTGATTGAGGGGGCGGTGATCTCGTTTTTTGACATTAACGAGATCGTGCTGATACGGGATGCGCTGAAAAAGGCCAATGACCAGCTCCGTCTGGCCGTGGTGCTGCGCGATGCCCATGATGCGATCATGCTGAAGGATCTTGAAGGGCGGATCCTGGCCTGGAATCCGGCTGCGGAACGGCTGTACGGCTGGAGCGAGGCAGAGGCGCTGCAGATGAATATATCCGAGCTGATACCGGAGGCAGAGCAGGCAAGCTATCTGCTGCAGGTGCAGCAATTAAGTAACGATACACTATTGAAGCCGTATCGCACCGGACGGATTGCAAAAGATGGCTCGCTCAAACAGGTCTGGCTGACCGCCACCGCTCTGCTGAATGAGGCGGGGCAGGTCTACGGGATTGCGACGACCGAGCGGGAGTGCGGGGGAGAGTAATACATAAACCCCATCCCCCTCCTGACCTCCCCCTTGAATGGGGAGGAACCTTCTAAAATCCCCTCCCCTTCAGGGGGAGGGTTAGGGTGGGGGTGGGGTGAAAGCTGTAAATGTATGGGTGGAGGCAATCAGATGCTACAAACGGTCAGCAACCTCTTCATACACCCTGCTGCGGTGTTTGATGGCAAAGACGATCACCTCGGCGCCGCGAATTGCGTACACCACACGCCAATCACCCACGCGCAGTTTCCAGTATCCAGACAGGGTGCCTCGCAGTGGCTTGCCATACAGAGCCGGTTCGCTGGTCAGACGGGTTTCAATTGCGCTCCGTATCCGTTCGCGGATAGCCTTGGCAATGGCGGCAGCATCTTCCTTGACCGCTGGATGGAAGATCAGGGTGAAATTCATCAACCAAAAACCTGGTCAGCAGTCATGGCAGTGGTGCGGTCAAATTCGGCTGCCCGTATATCGGCAACCTGCGCCAAGGCCAAGTCCTCACGCAGTTCCAGCGATTCAAGCAAGAGACTGTGAGCAACCGATGACAACGAAGCGCCATTGCGCGCGGCAATTTCAGCAATTGCGCCATACAGGGCCTTTTCACAGACTACATTGATGCGGGGATTCGTTGCAGGCATTGAATGTGATCTCCTTACGTTTTGCAAAGTGTTGCACAAGTGTACCACTTTTTAGCTTTTTTGCAAGAGCCTTCGTTTACGCAACTACAGGAGGAAGCCATGACGACCAGGCAACCGGAATCAAACCAGAAACTTCGCCAGGATGCAGAAGAGGTTATCCGTAAAGAGGACGGTACGGCCGAGAAGGTGCTTTCGCTTGAAGAGAGCCAAACGCTTGTGCATGAACTGCGGGTGCACCAGATAGAGCTGGAGCTGCAGAACGAAGAGCTGCGCCGAACCCAGGTGGAGCTGAGCGCCGCCCGCGCCCGCTATTTTGAGCTGTATGATCTGGCACCGGTGGGCTATCTGACCGTTAATAAAAACGGGCTGATTGAGGAGGTAAACCTGACTGCTGCCGCCATGTTGCACCTGTCTCGATCCGCACTGTTTAAACAGGCGATCAGCAAGATCATTTTTAAGGATGACCAGGACCTCTATTATCTGCAGCGCAAACAGTGCTTTGCAGACAGTGCCCCCCGTGTCTGGGAGATGCGTCTGGTGCGGCCTGGGGCAGATCCATTCTGGGCGCATCTGCAGGCTGTTCCTGCACAGGATGGCCAATTCTGGATTACCTTCCACGACATTAGCGAGCGTAAGCAGGCAGAACAGAAACTGGAAGAGTCTACCCACCTGTTGAAGGAAGCAAAGCAACATGCTGAAGCTGCCAATATCGCCAAGAGCCAGTTTCTGGCCAACATGAGCCATGAGATCCGCACCCCGATGAATGGTGTGCTGGGCATGGTTCAACTGCTGGAGATGACCGAGCTGACGCCGGAGCAGCGGGAGTATCTGGCCAGCATCATGCTGTGCGGCATGGATCTGACCCATCTGATCAACGACATCCTTGATCTCTCGAAAATAGAATCAGAAAAGGTTGATCTGGAGCTGGCCGAATTCAGCCTGCAGAAGTGCATCCGTGATGTCGTCACCATGCAGAAATCAGCCATCTTTAATAAAGGGCTTACCCTTGATCTGGAACTGGCCAAAGATATCCCCTTTGTGCTGATTGGAGATCAGTTGCGGGTCAAGCAGATCCTGCTGAACCTGCTGAGTAATGCGGTCAAGTTTACCGGACAGGGGGGGATAACCATCTCGGCGCAGCTGCTTGAACAACATGACAGCAGTGTGCTGGTGCAACTGGCGATACAGGACAGCGGGATCGGCATCTCTCCTGAAGCGCTTGACCTGATTTTTATACCCTTTGTGCAGGAGGACGGTTCCATAACCCGTAAATACGGTGGTACCGGTCTGGGGTTGACCATCAGCCGACATCTGGCAGAACTGATGGGGGGTGCTCTTGCGGTTGAAAGCACGCCTGGCAAAGGCAGCTGTTTTATTGTTACCCTGCCGTTTGGCATGAGCCACTCGGCAGCAGTTGCGGTAAAAACAGTGCCCCCAGTGGAAATTATTTGGGATCTGCCACAACTGCGGATCCTGTTTGTTGAGGATGATCAGTTCAACATCAAATTCGGGGCATCCCTGTTTAAAAGGCTGCAGCAGGAAATTGTGGTGGTCCAGAATGGTCAGGAATGTCTTGACGCTTTGGCACAGGGCAGCTTTGATCTGGTGCTGCTGGATATCCAGATGCCGGTCATGAACGGCACCGATGCCCTGCGGAATATCCGAAAAGGTGAGCAGGGAACGCTTGCTCACCAACAGGTGATCGCCATGACCGCCTACTCTCTGCGGGGGACACGGGAGCTTCTGCTTGACGAGGGGTTTGATGGCTATGTGTCAAAGCC
>CAXNJF010000146.1:0-5097 GCA_964202585.1 Trichlorobacter sp.
CATCCGTTTGCCCTGTTGGACAAACCGGTGATGGTGCTGATCTGCCCCGCTCCCTTGACGCCAACGGATCGCCAGGGTATGGGGGTCATGAATCTGGCAGCGATAGATACCGCAGTTGGAGTCTGAACCATCAGGGTTGGCGGTAATCACCTGGCCGAGGGTAATATACGTGCCGACTCCGGCAGCAGAACCATCATCAGGCCAGTTCTGCAGAAAAGGGAACTGCAGCAGGTCAGCCCCGGGTTCAAGGGTTTCCCGGCAGGGGCCATCCGCCACCGTTACCGGCCTGCAACAGGCCAGATCCGGGTGGTTCATCAATCGTCCGCCCAGACCTGTCATTCCTGACAGTGTAACGCCTTGAAGAACCTCGCTGAACGAGGCGGTCAGGTCCGCCAGACTGTCCAGCCCCAGGGCGATCCGCATCCGGCGTGCAGAGCCAAACAGGTTGACAGCAACCGGGAACAGCGATTCACCGGGATGGCAAAACAGCAGTGCAGCCCCCCCCTTTGGGTACCCGCTAACCCGCCTGACTACTGCAGCAAGTTCAAGCCTGGTGCTGACCTGGGCTTCAACCTGCTGCAGGTTGCCGGTATGTTCAAGGTGGGTGATAAAATCCTGTAATGAGGAGAGCATGAATCCTGACAGCGTTACTTGGCTTTGACAGGGCCAAGTGTCTTTTGAAACAGGACCAGTGACGACAGTTCAAGCGAGCCGTCTGGCAGGGACGCACCTTTCAGCGCTTTTTCAATACACCGCTTGGTTGTTTTCTTCAGTTCTTTTTCATCAGCATCTGCATTCTCTTCCAGCCCTTTTCCAGCGGGGTGACAGGTTGCACAGCTTTTTCCATTTGTCCCCAGTGCCGTGCTGTTAAACAGTTCCTTACCCTGTTTTGCCGAGGGACTGCCCGCTGCACATGCCAGTGCAGCAAAAGCAGAAAGAACCACCAGCAGGCTGCCAGTCCGGATTATTGCATTCATGGTGACACTCCTTTTTCAAAGTTTATTTTCTATTCGCTCCGTCTCATCTTCACCGCCAGCCGGTAAAGTTCGTCATACTTGCGTGCAGACTCCTGCCAGGTAAACTTTTTAGCCATACCGTTTTTGCGCAGTGCAGCAAGTCCTTCCGGATTATTGTACCAGGTCCAGGTGGCCCACCCAACGGTATTGAAGAAGGCGGCAGCTGTTTGCGTCCAGAACTTGAAGCCGTCACCGCGCAAGGTTGGCTCGTCAAAATTCTCGATACTGTCGTCCAGGCCGCCGGTGGCACGGACAATCGGCGGAGTACCGTAGGCCAGGGAGTACATCTGGTTCAACCCGCACGGTTCAAAAGCCGAGGGCATCAGGAAAAAATCTGATCCGGCCTCCACCAGATGGGCCAACGGATTATCGTACCCGATAAAGCAGCCAACCTTTTCCGGGTGCCGGTGGGCCATACCGCCAAAGAAGAAGTGGGCCCAGGGTTCGCCATTCCCCATCACCACCACCTGCAGGTCCAGCTTGATCATGTCATGGATCGCCTCGGCCAGCAGATCAGTACCCTTTTGAGGCACCATGCGGGAAACGATACCGAACAGCGGCACATCAATCTCCGGCAGGCCGAAGCGACGTTGCAGCGCCCGTTTGCAGGCCAGCTTTCCGGAGAGATCATCCGCAGTATAGGTTGCCGGCAGGTAGTGGTCGATTGCCGGGTTCCACTCCTCATAATCCACACCGTTCAAAATGCCGTACAGATCAGCAGACCGCTCCCGCAACACCCCTTCCAGGCCCCAGCCGTACAGCGGAGTCTGAATTTCGCGGGCATAGCCCTGACTGACGGTGTTAAGCAGGGTGGCGTGGTAGATGCCCCCCTTCAGCAGGTTAACCTGATCGTCTTTTTCCAGCTCCAGAAAGGTAAAATGCTCCCAGCCCACATCCAGCACTTCCATCAGTCCGGGATAGAAATCCCCCTGGTGCTGCATGTTGTGGATGGTGAGCACTGAAGCAGCCTTGCCCACCAGCGGATCATTGCGGTACCTGGTATTCAGGAACAGCGGGATGGCGGCGGTATGCCAGTCATGGGCATGCAGGATATCCGGTTGCCAGCCCAGTAACATTTTAGGCAGTTCAAGGGCAGCACGGGAGAGAAAAACGTAGCGGTTATCATTATCCATGAAGCCGACATTTTCAACGCCGTAGATCCCGTCGCGGCCATAAAGCCCCTGATGCTCCAGCAGATAAACCGGCACATCACTCTTGGGCAGTCGGCCTTCCCAGACACCGCAGTACATTTCTCCGATGATCCCCATCGGCACCACCAAGGTACCGGGCATCAGTTTCAGACCGTATTTTTCCGGATCGATCGTGTAATAGCGGGGAAGTACCACCCGCACATCATGCCCCATGGCATGCAGATAACGGGGCAGATCACCAACAACTTCACCAAGCCCGCCGGTCTTGGCAAACGGCGCAGCCTCCGAAGCAGCAAACAATATGTTGAAAGGCTGTATCTGCTCCTTGCCCCTTGACCCTTGACCCTTGACCTTCTTCACGCTGTCAGCTCCTTCTCAATCACCATAACCGTTCGCTGTAATTGCAGCTCCAGCTCAGGCATCAGCCTGCGCACTTCATCCAGATTGCCGGACCGGGCTGCCTTTTCCATGGCTGCCGCCGCCGCCATGATAAAGCGGCCACCTACCGAACCTGACTCTCCTTTCAGCCCGTGGGCCAGGCTGATAACCTGTTCCAGCTCGGTCTGCTGCATCAGGGAACGCAGCTGTTCGATCTTTTGAGGGGCGCTCTCAAGGTAGATCCGGTAGACATCCAGCAGCACATCACCACAGCCCAGGGACAGATAGTTTTTATGAAGATACTCACGATCCAGCGGGTCTTCGGACAACGAAACATGTGTGGTTTCTTCTACCTCGGTTGCATTTGTCGTCATTTCTTTCACCTCTCTGCAGTGTTCAGGAAACACCTGATGCAAGACCGTCACCAGTCTGTCAATATCCACCGGTTTTGAAATATAGCCGTTCATACCGCCCGACAGGCACCGCTCACGATCTTCATCCAGGGCATGGGCGGTCATGGCAATCACCGGAATGTCTGGATCAATGCCTGGCAGCTGCTTGCTGCGAATGGTGGCAACCGCCTGAAAGCCGTCCATTTCCGGCATTGAAATATCGGTCATGACCAGATCATACCCGCCTTTGGCCAGCTCTTCAAGTAACCTTATCCCGTTTTCAACCGTTACCACCTGATGGCCGAGCCCATGCAGCAAACGGGAAAGCACCAGCCGGTTCACTTCCTGGTCTTCTGCCAGCAGAATTTTCATACCGGGCAGCCTGTGCGGGACAGTTGCAGCCCCATGCCCTGTTTCAATCAGTCCGTCAGCAGACTGAAACGGAACAAGCACCCGAAACAGGGAGCCTGTGCCCGGTGACGATTCAACGTCTATTGTACCGCCCATCAGTCCCACCAGACTTTTACAGATGGCAAGCCCAAGGCCGGTTCCACCGAATTCCCGGGTAGTAGAACTGTCAGCCTGGCTGAACATTTCAAAGATCCGTTCCTGCTTTTCCGGGGCTATGCCGATACCGGTATCCCTGATCAAAAAAAGGATGTTCAGCCTGCCATCTTCAGTATCGGGTTGCAGGCGCTCCACAGTCAGTTCCACCTGGCCCTGCCGGGTAAATTTAAGCGCATTACTCAACAGATTGGTAAGCACCTGACGCAGACGGTCCTGATCACCAGTCACCAGTTCCGGCAGCTCGCCAGGATAGCGACAGGACAGACGCAATCCTTTTCTGGCTGCAACTGTCTGATAGAGTGAGCATAACGACTCAACCAGCCTTTTAGGCCGGAACGGCTCCGTGTATAACTCAAGCCGGTTCGCCTCAATCTTTGAAAAATCGAGAATATCGTTGATAATCAGCAGCAGGGAATCGGCAGAATCAGAAGCATGGCCCAGGAGTTGCCGCTGATCATCAGTAAGGTCTGACTGCTTGAGCAGGGCATTGATCCCCATAATGCCGTTCATCGGCGTGCGGATTTCATGGCTCATGACCGCCAGGAAGCGGCTCTTGGCCTGATTGGCTGCTTCAGCAGACTGTTTGGCCTTTGCCAGCTCTCCTGTCCGTTCCTCAATCCGCTGCTCAAGCTGATCATTGATAATTTTAAGCTCGGTAAAGGTTTGCCCCAGACTCTCGGCCATATCTTTGACGTTGTTGCTTAACTCGTCAATCTCAAGCAAAAAAGTCGGTTTCGGCCAGGTTGGAATGGTGCCACGGCTAATCTGCCAGGGCAGCTGCTCCGTTACCCGGCGAAGCCGGAAGGCAGAAAGTGATAACCCCTTGGTCGCTATCCGCGAAGCCATGCAGACCAGCAGCATCAGGGCAAGAATCATGCTCATCTCCCTGATGGCGCGCTGGTTGATCTCTTCCAGCCCTTGATGATACGGGACTTCAACCACCAGATCCCACTGTTGGGCAACAGTCAGGGGAACCCGGTTGATCAGGCTGGCCTGATCCATGATCTCAAGCCAGGGAACACCGGACCGCTTTGGAGGATGGTTCACCCGCAGCCCACGGGTTGCGGTGGTAACCGAATCCTTTGTAGCTGCCAGAGGACGACCGGTACTATCCACGACGCTCAGACGCACTCCCCTGCGGGCAATCACAAAGTCGCAGCGTTCCTGCAACCGTTTCAGAGGGATCAGGCCGGTGGCAACCCCCATCACACGGCCGCCGCGAATGATCGGCTGGCTGATCGGGGCCACCAGCTCACCAGGCTTGTTATGAAGCTCCAGCATAATCGGGTTACCCAGCCAGGGCATCCCGTTACTGAGCGGTCCCTTGATATGAGCTTGCCTGGCAAAATCTTGTTTGTTGAAGTCGTGCCCACTCGCCTCAAGCCGGGGGAGCTGGAACAGTTCCTGACCTTGCTGATCAAACAGCCCCAGATGCAACAGTACCGGGTCACTCTGTTTTACCAAGGTCATCAGTTGCCTGGTTTCAGGGCTGTCCACCAAGGGTAGAGCAACCTCCCGGGCGACAGTATTAATCGAATGTAACCGGCTTTGCAGCCAGTCTCCCAGGAGCAGCTGGGTGGCTTCGGTTACCTG
>CAXNJF010000147.1:0-5078 GCA_964202585.1 Trichlorobacter sp.
CCGCTGATTGAACTGCCGGATTCCGGTGAACAGGTGGAGCGGGTTGTGGCTGAAATCAGCTCGTTCCAGCTTGAATGGATTGAGCAATTCAGGCCGAAGGTTGCTGCCTTGCTCAACATCACGGAAGATCATCTTGATCGCTACGCAGACTACCAGGCCTACATCGACGCCAAGCTGCGGATCTTTGAAAACCAGACCGTTGATGACTATGCCGTAGTGAACCGTGATGATGAGCTGGTCTGGCAGGCAGCACAGACACTGAAAGCACAGCTGTTTCCGTTCAGCAGGCTCCGGGAACTTGAAGAAGGGATCTTCTGCCGCGAGGGAGCACTGGTCTACCGCCATAGCGGACAGGAGCTGATTATCCCCACTGTCGGATTCAGGCTGCAGGGGGTACACAATCTTGAAAACATCATGGCAGCGCTGGCCTGTGGTCTCTTGCTGGGCTGCAAGCAGGAAGCAAGCCTTGAGCTGTTGAACAGGTTTGAAGCTCTGCATCACCGGATGGAGTTTGTTCGTGAGGTGCGGGGGGTCCGTTACTACGAAGATAGCAAGGCCACCAATGTGGGCAGCGTTGCCAAGGCACTTGAAAGTTTTGAGAACATTACCCTGATTGCCGGTGGCAAGGACAAGGGGGGTTCCTATACACCTCTTGCCGCTTTGGTGCAGGAACGGGTCAGACATTTGATACTGATCGGCGAGGCTGCCGACCGGATGACGGCTGAATTAGGCAACCTGACCACCACCCGGCGGGCGGACAGCCTGGAACAAGCTGTTCAGCTCAGCGCGCAATTGACAGAAGCAGGCGGCGTGGTGCTGTTATCTCCGGCCTGTTCGAGCTTTGATATGTTTAAGGATTATGAAGAGCGTGCCCAACGGTTCATTGCAGCAGTCAGGAGACTGTAGCAGGTGGCAACCGGCAAAGGATCGTTCAATCTGGCTGATTATGATCTGGTATTACTGCTGATGGTAGTGGCCCTGACCAGCTTCGGTATTGTGATGATCTACTCGGCATCCTCTGTGATGGCGTCAAAAAACTTTCATGACGGTGCGTACTTTTTGAAGCGGCAGGGGATCTTTGCTCTGGTTGGCTTCACGGTTGCCGTTGTTGCCATGCGGATCGATTACCAGGTGTGGCGGAAGATGGCACTGCCGTTTCTGTTCGTCAGCCTGATCCTGCTGGTGCTGGTGCTGATTCCCGGTATTGGCGGCAAGGTCAAGGGGGCATCGCGCTGGATCCGTCTGCCCGGTTTTAACCTGCAGCCGTCGGAATTTACCAAGATAGCCCTGATCCTGTATCTGGCCTACTCAATTGACAAGAAACAGGACCGGATCAGGTCGCTGACCGCAGGTTTCCTGCCCTACATGGTGGTGCTGATGATTCTGCTGGGGTTGTTACTGAAACAGCCGGACATGGGGGCAGCCCTGACCCTGGCTGCGGTGACTATCACCATGCTGTTTGCGGCAGGCACACGGCTGATTTTCATTCTGGGCAGTGGCATGGTGGCGTTGCCGTTTGTGGTCTATCTGGTCTATCACTCAGCCTACCGGTTGAAGCGGATCAAGGCCTTTATGAACCCGGAGCAGGACCCGACCGGCATCGGCTGGCAGATTATCCAGTCAAAATATGCATTTGGCGCGGGAGGTTTTTTTGGTCAGGGGTTGGGTGAAGGCAAGCAGAAGCTGTTTTACCTGCCTGAGGCCCATACCGACTTTATCCTCTCGGTGGTGGGGGAAGAGCTGGGCTTCATCGGAGTGCTGATCATTATCGGCATGTTCTTTATCCTGATCCAGCGGGCCATGCGGATCGCCATGGCTGCGAAAGACACCTTTGGCCGTTTTCTCGCCCTGGGCATTGCGGTTCTGTTTGCTATAGAAGCAGTGGTGAACATGGGCGTGGTTACCGGCCTGCTCCCCACAAAAGGCCTGGCACTACCGTTTCTCAGTTACGGTGGCAGTTCACTGCTGGTCAGCCTGTTTGCCGTGGGAGTATTGCTCAACATTTCAGCCGGGTTGAAACTGACCCCCTTAAGCGGGAAGGAAGCTGCATGAAACTGATCGTAGCCGGTGGCGGAACCGGCGGACACCTCTTTCCTGGAATTGCGGTGGCAGAAGAGTTCCTGTCACGGGATCCGGCCAACGAAGTTCTGTTTGTCGGCTCTGAACGGGGTATCGAGGCCAAAACCATTCCGCAGCTTGGATACCGGCTGGAGCTGATCTCTGCCGCCGGCATCCGGGGCAAGGGGAGCCTGGCCAAACTTAAAGGATCGTTCATGATGTTGTACGGTTATGCCCAATCCCGCAAAATTTTAAAAGAGTTTAAGCCTGATCTGGTACTGGGGGTGGGAGGCTACGCATCCCTGCCGATGGTGCTGGCCGCCAAGGGGATGAATATTCCGCGCTACATTCACGAACAGAACGCCCTGCCGGGCATGTCCAACAAGGTCTTGTCCAGGGTTGCGAACAAGGTGTTTATCTCGATTGAAGAATCAGCCCTGTTCTTCCCCAAAGGGACCACCCTGCTGACCGGTAATCCGTTGCGGAGGCAGATACTTGAAAAACTGGGGGCCAGGGGCCAGGGGCCAGAAGCTGGTACAGAAGAGGTTAGTGGTCCCCGGACCCTGGCCCCCGGACCCTGCTTTCGTCTTTTTATCTTCGGTGGCAGCCAGGGAGCCCATGCATTAAATCTGGCGATTCCCAAGGCCATTGCACAGCTTGATCTCATCACACGCAAACAGTTAAAGATTACCCATCAGACCGGGGAAAAGGATCTGCAGGAAGTCACGGCAGCATACCGGTCAATCGGGTGTGAGGCAATTACCCGATCGTTTATTGATGATATGGCAACGGAATACAGTAAGGCAGACCTGATCATCTGCCGGGCCGGAGCCACTACCATTGCCGAGATAACAGCACTGGGCAAGGCCTGCCTGTTTGTGCCGTTTCCCCACGCCACTGATGACCATCAGCGCAAAAATGCCGAAGCGTTGTTAAAGCAGGGGGCCTGCGAGATGCTACTGGAGCAGGAAATTACAAAAGATGGACTGACCAGAGCGCTGGCTAACCTGATGAAAAACCGGGATGAGTTGCAGCAGATCGGTGAGCGTGCGGCAAATCTGGCACGGCTGGATGCAGCCAAGGTAATTGTGGATGAGATGGTGAAAGGATAAGCCATGTACGGAAACATAGAAAAAATCCACTTTGTCGGCATCGGCGGCATCGGCATGAGCGGTATTGCTGAGGTGCTGCTGAACCTGGGCTACAAGGTCTCCGGTTCTGACCTGCGGGAGAGTGACACCACCGAGCGTCTGCGCAACCTGGGGGGCGAAATTTTCATCGGTCATGACGCAGCTAATCTGACCAATGTGGATGTGGTGGTTACCTCGACCGCAGTACAGACTGACAACCCCGAGGTGATTGAGGCGCGCCGCCGGATGGTGCCGGTGATACCACGGGCCGAGATGCTGGCAGAGCTGATGCGGATGAAGTATGGTATAGCCATTGCCGGTACCCACGGTAAAACAACGACAACATCAATGGTAGCAACCGTTTTGACCCACGCCGGAATTGACCCGACCATCGTGATCGGCGGCAAGCTGAACACCCTGGGTAGTAACGCCAAGCTGGGGCAAGGGCAGTTTCTGGTGGCAGAGGCGGACGAGTCTGATGGCTCATTCCTGACCCTTTCCCCCACCATTGCGGTGGTCACCAACATCGATGCTGACCATCTGGACTACTACAAAGGTGGCATAGAAGAGATCAAGGATACCTTTGTGTCGTTCATCAACAAGGTGCCGTTCTATGGTCTGGCTGTTCTCTGCCAGGAAGACCGTAACATTAACGAGATTATCCCCCGCATCAAAAAGCGGTTCATGACCTATGGACTGTCGTCACAGGCAGACCTGCGGGCCACCCATGTCAAGCTGGACGGGTTCCAGACCACCTTTACCGCCCACTACAAAGGCTACCGGCTGGGAGAGATCAGCTTTAAAATGCCCGGTGCCCACAACGTGCTGAACGCCCTGGCCTGTACTGCCGTTGCTCTGGAACTGGATGTGCCGTTTGACAAGATTCAGGAAGGGTTTGCCCAGTTCGGTGGCGTTGGCAGACGTTTTACGGTTAAGGGAGAAAAGAACGGGATCATGGTGGTGGATGACTATGGACATCACCCGGCCGAGATCCGGGCAACCCTGGGCGCCGCCCGGAACGGCTGGCCGGAACGGCGGCTGGTGGTGGCGTTCCAACCCCATCGCTACAGCCGCACAAAGGAGCTGTTTAACGAGTTTGTAACCTGCTTCTACGATGCCGACGTCCTGGTTCTGACTGATATCTACGCTGCCAGCGAGCAGCCGATACCCGGTGTTACAGCCGAGCGGCTGGCGGAAGAAGTCAGTCGCCACGGCCAAAAGGATGTAACCTACATTGCCGACCGTACCGCCCTGCCCGACCATCTGGCCGGTGTCATCAAAGAGGGTGACATTGTTATCACCCTGGGGGCCGGCAATATCTGGCAGGCTGGAGAAGAGCTGGTGAGCAGGCTCTGATGCGAACCGGCCTTGAACAGATCAGGGACTGGTTCACCGGTGAGCTGTTGTTTGACGAACCGCTTGCCCGGCATGTCTCGCTAAAGGTCGGTGGGCCGGTGGATCTGCTGGCAACCCCTGATTCTCTGGAGGAGCTGCAACAGTTGGTGGCATTACTGGATCAACAACAGATCGCCCGTTTTGTGTTGGGGGGTGGTTTTAATCTGCTACCCGCTGATGAAGGTTTCAGGGGATGCGCCATCTCGCTGAAACGGATTAACCGGCTGCAGCTTAACGATACAATCGTAACGATTGAGGCAGGCGCTACCAATCTGGCGTTGGCACGGGCAGTGTCAGAACTGGGTTTGAGCGGGCTTGAATTCCTGATCGGCATTCCCGGCAGTGTGGGTGGGGCTCTCAGGATGAATGCCGGGGCGCATGGCAGTGATATTTTCAGCGTGGTAAAAACCATCACACTCCTGCATCGGGGGCGGCTCACCGAGCTTGAACGGGATCAGCTGATCTTTGGTTATCGACGATTTGACCTTCCTGATG
>CAXNJF010000148.1:0-5062 GCA_964202585.1 Trichlorobacter sp.
GGATATTTCAGGACTTCATCAAGTATTGTTCTTGCTGTTGCCCGGAATCCGTGCGGTGTCATCTCTTCCTTGCTGTACCCCATGCGACGAAGTGCAGCGAGCAAGGCAACCTCGCTCATTGGTCGCTCACGCGACCTGTGACACGGAAAGATATACGTACCGCAGCCAGTAAGCTTGTGCAGGTCTTTAAGTATCGCCACAGCCTGCTTTGCCAGGGGGACAATATGTTGTGTTTTGGTCTTGGTGATGAAGTAACGCCATTCGGCTACCTCAAAATCAATCTGCGACCATTCAGCTTTCCGCAGTTCGCCAGGGCGAACAAAGACCATGGGAGCTAATTGCAGAGCCTTCTGGACTGCATAGCTACCGCTATAGGCATCAATTGCCCGCAGCAGTTCTGCTACCTGCTTCGGCTCAGTAATAGCAGCATGATGCCCTTCTGCTCGTTTAGGTAGAAGGTCACGTAAGTCGGTTGCCGGATTCGTCTTGATATATTCGTTGTTCAGGGCATAGCGGAAAATCTGGTTGCAGTATGTCTTGATGCGGTTGGCGGTTTCGATGACACCACGAGCACCGACCGCAAGAATGATATTCTTGATTTCCGCCCGTTCGATTTCGGCAATCGCCCTATTACCGATAACTGGGTAGACGTCACGCTCCAGGCGTCTCTTTATGGTGTTGATATGGCTATCACTCCATACAGGGGAGTTCTTGGCGAACCATTCTTTGGCTACCAACTCGAAAGTTTTTTGCAGTGCGGTTTCTTCTTCTCGTAGAATTTTTTTTATATTGCCGGGGTCAATGCCATTTACAAGCAGCTTGCGGGCATCATCACGATCCTTACGAGCATCGGAGAGGGATTTTTCGGGGTATGATTTGAAGGTAAGCAGTTTTTCTGTACCCCCAAAGCGGTACTTGAAACGCCAGAGTTTGCCACCACTTACTGTAACCAGTAGAAACAAACCGCCGCCGTCAAATAGTTTGTAGTCCTTGTCTTTGGGTTTGGCGTTCTTTACCTGAATGTCGGTAAGTGGCAGAATCCGTTTTGGCATGGCTTCCCTCCTGTTGGGGGTATCCGGTTTCAGGCTTTAGGGGTATACCCCCAGACATACCCCTAAAACCACCGGATTTCATGCTATCAGAACGGTCTTCACAGGACAACCAAAAACAAAAAGCCCTTGATTTCTCAAGGGCTTCTGTGCTCAACCGGACTGTACCGGATTGTAATTTGGCGTCCCCAGCCGGATTTGAACCGGCGTCGCCGCCGTGAAAGGGCGGTGTCCTGGGCCGGGCTAGACGATGGGGACGCATGATGGTGAGCCGCGTTGGGATCGAACCAACGACCACCTGATTAAAAGTCAGGTGCTCTACCATCTGAGCTAGCGGCTCAAAGGAATTTAGTTTTTACAACATCACACATGGTGATGTCAACATTTTTTTATTCGCCAAACGGATTTTTCAACATCATGGTCTGATCACGACGCGGACCGACCGACACCATTACAATCGGACAGCCTGCCAGCTCCTCAAGACGCTTGACGTAGGTTCGTGCATTTTCAGGAAGCTCCTCAAATGAACGGACGCCGGTTATGTCTGTTTTCCAGCCGGGCAGTTCTTCATAGACCGGTTCACAGTTCTCAAAGGTCTCCAGTTTGGCCGGCAGGGTCTCAAGCTCCTGCCCTTCAAAACGGTATCCGGTGCAGACCTTGATCGCATCAAAATCACTGAGCACATCCAGCTTGGTCAAGGCGATACCGGTAAGACCGTTAATTCTTACGGCATACCGAATCACCATGGAATCAAACCAGCCACAACGCCGAGGACGACCGGTGGTAGCGCCAAATTCACTGCCGACCTGACGCAGCTTCTCACCGGTTTCTTCCAGCAGTTCCGTTGGAAAGGGACCACTGCCGACACGGGTTACATACGCCTTGGAAATCCCGATTACCTCATGAATTTCACGCGGGGAAACGCCGGAGCCGGTAGCCGCACCACCAGCACAGGTGGATGAGGAGGTGACATAGGGATAGGTGCCATGATCAACATCCAGCAGAGTACCCTGAGCCCCCTCAAACAGCAGCTTCTTGCCTGCTTTAAGTTCTTTGGACAGTACCAGCGCTGTGTCGGCCATGTATTTTTTGAGTATTTCTGCAAAATCCTGATAGGTACGATAGATTTCGTTATACCCCAGCGGTTCTACACCAAGCCGCTCCAGCAGGATATTTTTCTCGTCAAGATTTTCGCGCAACTTGCGGGAAAAAACGACCGGATCAACCAGATCCATCAGACGGACACCGCGACGTCCGATCTTGTCTTCATAGCAGGGGCCGATACCTCGACCGGTGGTACCGATTTTCTTGTCGCCGCTCTTGGCCTCACGGGCAATATCCAGCGCCTTGTGATACGGCATGATGATATGCAGGGACTCCGACAGCAACAATGTGCTGTCATCCTGCAAACGCCCGGCCCCCTTCAGCCGGTTCACTTCCATGATGAACACCTCGGGATCAAGCACGACCCCGTTGCCGATCACGCAGCGCTTGCCTTCGTGCAGTACGCCGGAAGGAATCAGGTGCAGCACAACCTTTTCATCCCCGACAACCAGTGTGTGGCCAGCGTTATTGCCCCCCTGGTAGCGGACAATCTCATCGGCATACTCCGTGTAAATATCAACGACCTTCCCTTTACCCTCATCGCCCCACTGGGCGCCAACAACCACTACGTTTGCCATGGCTATGCACTCCTGAATCGTTTTCAGTCTCTGGCAGGAAACATCTGCAAAAGCTGTATTCTGTTAAGATTTTCTTCTGTTTTTTGTACTGCGTCAATCAGCATGCAGGTCTGCCGGTCAGACTGATCCGTTCCGATTACCAGAACCGATCTGATGCCTGTGTCAGCAGCATAACAGCATGCCGCTTCAAGATCCCGCTTGCTGCTATCGTGAGCCACAGAATAGCCACGTTGCCTGAGTTCGCGGGAAACGTCCAACGCTTCACGACGATCAGCAGCTTTATTGATAATCAACAGGTCCCGCTGCTGCTCATCTGTATCCCCCTGTAGTTCAAGAGCCTGGATGATGCTCAGGAGATTACAGGTAAATCCGGTAGCCGGTGCGTCAAAGCCGTAGCGGGCAGTCAGTCCATCATAACGGCCACCGCTGAACAGCGCATCCCCCAAGCCGGGTACAAAACCTTCAAAGGTCAGGCCGGTATGATAATCAAGCCCCCTGGTTTCTCCAAGATCCATGGTCAGGCAGTCCTGAACATCATGAAGCTTCAGAATGTCAACCACTTCAGACATGTTGTGCAGAGCCGCGCACGAGCGTTGATTTGTCACAACCCTGGCAGCTTCAACCAGAACCTCGCATCCACCAAAAAGCCGTGGCAGCGCCATCAATTCATTCCGGGACTGTTCCGATACAGGAAACCGTTGCAGCAGCCGGTTAACGCCTGATACGTCCTTCAGAGCCACCGCCTCCCGAACCAGCCGGAGCGGTTCCCCTGCAAGGCCGGACGCCTCAAAAACCCCCTGACAAAAGCCAACCTGCCCCAAATCAACCTTAAAGTCTCGCAGCCTGGCCGATTTCATCACCTCAACTGCCATGGCGACCATCTCTGCATCAGCATCCGGCGAGTC
The DNA here is from genome assembly GCA_964202585.1 of Trichlorobacter sp. Lineage (GTDB taxonomy): Bacteria > Desulfobacterota > Desulfuromonadia > Geobacterales > Pseudopelobacteraceae > Trichlorobacter. Next base: position 3,637 of record CAXNJF010000148.1, read on the forward strand.
AAGCCCGATCAGCTCAACGCCAGCCTGCACAATCTCACGTCCTCGCCCGCTTTGCAGTTCTGAATGACGCAGCACCCGCCCTGCATAGCTGATCCGCTGGGGTAACGGCTGACCTTTCAAACGGGTAGCCACAATCCGTGCAATCTGCGGGGTAATGTCGGATGGAATGGCAAGCAGACGCCCGGTCTGCCAGTCATCAAACCTGAAGGTGCGGGAGCGTAACCCTTCCCCCATGCCGATCGCCAGGACATCTTCAAACTCAAGCGCTGCCGGAACAATCCGCTGAAAACCCCAGGCAGCGGCCACACGCAGAACCTGCTGCTCAAGCGCAGCCAGTCGTGCAGCCCTTGAAAACAGGCAGTCAGCTACCCCACGGGGCAGGCTGGTATCACAGCAGATACCGGACAGGTTATTCTACCTTCTTGATCTGCAGAGCGCTGGCTCCCTTGTTGCGGCTCAACACATCTTCACGCTGGGTCAACTGAAGCAGCAGCAGCTCGCTCTTAGCTTCATCAAACCAGAAGTCAGGCATGTAGTTTTGAGTATCTTTGGTACGCCAGACCTCTTCCAGTGCAGCACCGTTCCAGTAGAGACTGTAAACCGCCCCCCGCTTGTACATGCGGGCATTGCCCAAAACCCAGAAGCCGTCATTTCTGCCCACCAGCACCTCTTGTTTTGCGGTTACCAGAATACGCTGATTCATAAAAAACCAGCGGTATTTGTCGGTCGTCGGGTTAATCATCGCATCATCTTCAACCTTGTAGAACAACTCGGAACCGCCAAAGGCATCATTACTGCGCCACAACTCTTTCTGATCTTTATCATACACAATCAGGTAGTTTTCATCATGGTACACAACGGTCAGCAGTTCTCCACCCGGATGCTTGATCTGGTTAAAACTGTATACATTACCAAAACGTGGCATCGGAATTTTGGTCTTTTTAACAATTTTGGTGCCTTGCAATGCTACCTCATACACATCCCCGTAATAGCGGTCTGCTTTACGTCCCTGTTCCTGTGCGTACAGCTTCAGTTCACCACCAGCCAAGGCGATCGCCCTGAAAAAATAAGGGATATCTTCAGCAACTTTTACCAGTTTATTGTTCTTCATTTCCCATACTTGCGAGGCAACGTCACCTCCCCTAACCACAGAAACGTACAATTTAGGCTTTCCGGATGCGTCAGCAACAACATAATCAAGGCTAAGAATCTTGTAATCAGCGTTAAAACTAAAACCGGTAATGGGACGGCTTTCCCCCTCGCGGATCAGTTGCACTGCCCTGTCCTGTGCGATAAACAGCAATCTCTTGCCGTTTTCATCGGTCCCGCCCGCAGCAAGCAGGTTAAACATACCATCCAGACGCTTGATCTCTCCCCTGTTTGGAGCGCCACGGTAGAACGCCTGGGGTCTAATAATATCTCCCTG
>CAXNJF010000149.1:0-5062 GCA_964202585.1 Trichlorobacter sp.
CAATGATACGTTCATGTTCTATCCGCTGCTGCACGGCCTGGTTGATACCGGCGGCTACAGCTTTTGTGAACGGCTTGAGGATGTGGAAACCCTGAACCGGCTTGCAATACAGGGGATACTGGATGTGACCAAAGTGTCCTACGCCACGCTGGGGCATATCCGGGAAGAGTATGCGCTCTTGCGGGCCGGAAGCGCCCTTGGACGGGGGTGCGGGCCGCTGCTGGTTGCCAGGGAGCAGCTTGATCCTGCTGAACTGCAGGGCAAGACCATTGCCGTTCCGGGACGCTACACCACGGCCCAGCTTCTTTTACGGTTGTATGACCCGGGCCTGACAGATTTTCTGGAGCTGCCGTTTCACGAAATCATGGATGCGGTCATGTCTGGACGGGCTGATGCCGGGGTGATCATCCATGAATCGCGCTTCACCTATCAGGATTGTGGTCTGCATCAACTGGTGGATCTGGGGCAGTGGTGGGAAGGGGAAACCGGCCTGCCGATTCCGCTGGGCGGGATTGTGGCCAGGCGGTCACTGGGAGCTGTGACCATTCGCAGCATTGAGCGGGCTCTTGCAGCCGGGGTTGCGTATGCCCGCAACAATCCTCAGGCAGCAGTGCAGTACATCCGCGAACATGCCCAGGAGATGAGTGCCGAAGTTTGTTCTGCCCATATCGGTCTCTATGTCAATGATTTTTCGCAGGTATTGGGGGATGAGGGGGAACAGGCCATAGCGGAGCTGTTGCATCGAGCCGAGGCTGCTGGTATTATTCCTGGCTCTGAAACATCACTTTTTATCTGATGCCGGTATGAAAGGATATACGCTATGGATTGGCTGACCGATCCCCAGGCCTGGCTGGCCCTCTTGACCCTGACCGCCCTTGAAATCGTACTGGGCATTGACAACATCATCTTCATCAGCATCCTGACCGGCAAACTGCCGGAACATCAGCGTCCCAAGGCGCAGAAAATAGGGCTTGGCCTGGCCATGATTACCCGCATCATGCTCCTGTTCTCACTGGCCTGGATCATGAAGCTGACCAGCCCGTTCTTCCATATTCTGGGGCACGGCGTGTCGGGCCGGGATCTGATCCTGATCGTAGGCGGTCTGTTCCTGCTGGCCAAAAGTACCATGGAGATTCACGACAAGCTGGAAGGGGAGGAACACCATGCCGATGGAGGCAAGGCGGCGGTCTCGTTTAACAGCGTCCTGATCCAGATCATGTTCCTTGATATCGTCTTTTCGCTGGATTCGGTGATTACCGCCGTAGGCATGGCCCGTCAGCTGGGGGTAATGGTAACTGCCGTAGTGATCTCGGTCGGGATTATGCTGTTCTTTGCCGGATCAGTCAGTCGCTTTGTTGATCGGCACCCGACGGTCAAGGTACTGGCGCTCTCATTCCTCTTGATGATCGGGGTTGCGTTGATTGCCGACGGCCTCTCGTTCCATATCCCCAAAGGCTATATCTACTTTGCGATGGCCTTCTCGGTTTTTGTGGAGATGGTCAACATCAAGGTACGCAGCAGTTCCGAGAAACCGGTCAAGCTGCGTCAGCAGCTGGTAGGGGAGACTGACAAACTGGATTAATCTATATCACCCTCTCCCTGGCGCCCCCCGGTCCAGGGAGGATAGTTACGCAACCGTTCCATGGTGTCTTTAAACGGCTCCTTCTGTCAGCTTGATGCCCGTCTACGGTCGGTCTTGCGTTCAAGCCAGCCCATTACCTGCATTAAGGCCCACGAGATCAGGAAGTACAGTATCGCCACCATGACCAGCGGGAAGAAGGCGTCAAAGGTACGGCTGCGGATGATGTCGCTGGCCTTGGTCAGATCCTGCACCGCAATGTAGCCCACAATGGAGGTCATCTTGACCAGTGAGATGAACTCCCCTTTGTAGACCGGCAGAACCCGTTGCACCATCTGGGGCAGCACAATATGGAGGAAGGTGCTGGTTTTGGTAAACCCCAGTGATATACCGGCTTCGGTCTGCCCCTTGTCGATCCCCTCGATACCGCTTCTGAATATCTCTGCCGTATAGGCGCCGAAGTTCATGCCAAAGGCGATCACCGCCACAATCACCGGACTGATGTTTATCGAGGCAAAGACCACATAGAAGATCAGCATCAGCAACACCAGCACCGGCATCCCCCGCAGAATGGCGATATAGACCTTTGCCAGAGTGGAGAGCAGCGTCCGTTTTGACATCCGCATGAAGCAGATCAGCCCCCCCAGCAGGGTGCCGAAGAGGGTGGCGAAGATCGAGATGATTACGGTGGTCTTGAGGCCGTCAAGGATCAGCAGGTAGCGTTTCTCATGGATGATGTTGCTCTGAAAGCTGGTGACAAGATGCTTGATGAAGCTTGGGGGGGCCGCCGTTGGGCTGCTGTTTGCCACTATGTTCTTCTTCAGGGCAAAGGCGCAGGAATCCAGATTGTAGTAAGGGTCTGAGAAGTCGATCCGTTTTTTCCGTTCATCCGTAATCGCCATCACGGCAGCGATCATATCGATTTTTTTGGTTGAGGCAGCGGCAATCAGGCTGCCGAACTCCATATCAACATACTGGACTTTGCGGTTCATAAAAGCGCTGAAGCGGTCTATCAGCTCAATGTTGAAGCCGATCAAACGGCTATCCTTGATTACGGTAAAGGGCAGGCCGTTATCGCTGATCAACCCCACCAGGAGCGGCTTGCCTGACCCCGCTGCAATATTCTGCGGCATGTCGGTGGTACCCTGCTCCATCCAGCGGCGGATCATGTCATTATAGCTTCCGTCTTGTTTAATCTGCGCAAGAAAACGGTTAAAGGCCAGACGCAGCTCATCGTTCTGCTGATGAAAGCCGATCCCCACCGGGGTGCTGTAAAGCGTGTCGCCCAAAAACGCCAGATCGGCGTTGCTCCGCATATACTCCACCAGTTCGTCGCGGCTGTAGATGGCGGCGTCAGCCTTGCCGGATTTTACCGCCAGCAGCATATCCGAAGGAGCCTTGTACTGCAGAACCGTTGCGTTGGGGTACTGCTTGACCGCATAGATCTCATGGGTGGAACCCTGCAACACGGCGATCCGCTTGTCCTGCAGGTCGTTGGCGGTTGCCAGCGTGCTGCGGGAAGCGGGGAGGTGTGACCGGTTGCTGTCGCAGCTGGCAAGCGTGCCAAACAGTAGCAGCAGTGTCAGGTACAGAAGCAATGAGGTGGGCCGCATATTCATCCTGTCTGTGTCGTTTTAAAGCGGTGAGGAGCTGCCCCGTTCGATTCGGCTCTGCATCAGAGGCAGCTCCGGTCTCTTGGCTCAAGTGACGCTAATACTTTAGCTCATCTGCAGCATTGGGCGGATACCAGGCCGGATAGAGCAGGTGTCTGCCCGTGGTGCTGTCTGCAGCTTTACGGACCGTTTTTACTGCAGCTCCGCTGCAATAATCGCCAATGGCCCAGAGCAGTGCGGTGCCAAGCTGTCTGGTGTCATCAGGCGTAATCCAGCGGGGGGCAAAACCGGACCTGCCGTAGGTCATCTCAATGGTCATGGCCATAACCGAATCCTGATAGTTGGTCCACCACCAGGATTCCGGAAACGGGCTGTTGGCAAAACCTGAGCCGCCGTATTCCGGGGCAGGCTCCAGCAGATCGGCGCTGTAACGGGCGGCCAGAAGATTGATGAAACGGATCTGTGTATCCCACAAAGCCGCCTGGGTTACTGTGTAGCCCTGAGTCGTTGTACCAAAATGTGGAAAGAAAAAGGTACGGAGGTCAGGCTCGCTGTTGGATGCATGCAGATTCAGTGCGATCACTACCTTCGGCCCGCCGTCGGTCATCAGCCGTTTGGCATACTGATGGATCACCGAGATCTCCTGTGGCACATCGGCACGCAGATTGATCGGGTTGTTGCTATCCAGGTACCACATGACCTCCAGATTTTCCGACTTGGGGGTGCTGCGGTAGTTCCCGGTAATCACACCGTCAACGTTGTGCATCGGAAAGATATAAAATTCGGTGGTTGCCAGCAGGGTAGCGGCCTCCGCACTGCCGGACAGGAGGCTGCCTATCAGCCCTTCCAGCAGGAACGAGGGGGAGGTCTCTGCCGGATGGGTGCGGGCATGGATGAATACCCGTTTTTTTGTTGCTACCGGGCTGTTGGTGTCGGTCAGCTTCAGCAGGTAGAGCGGCTTACCGTTCTGTGAATAGCCCGGAACCTGAACCTCAAGGAATCGGTTACCTCTGATCTGCTGCAGGTACGCTTCCAGGTCGGTGTAGGTGTATGGATAGAACCGGGCCACCCAGACCGTGGGCAGCTCGAACCGTTTGTGCAGCACCAGTTCATTGTTCTGGTTCTGGGTCACTTCCGATTCGTCAAAACGGTACCAGGTTTTCTGGTCGTAGGAATAGATCGGCAGGTAGTAGTAGGTCCAGCCGGAGTTCTTGAGGGTGATGGTGGTGGCTGTGTCGGTTACAGCATTATCCATCCGCACATACCACCAGCTGCGCCAGGTGGCGGGCAGGTCGGGGTTGTTGTTATCGTTGGCAATGGTCAGGTCCCACGCGGTGTTACTCAGTTTGACAGCTGCCCCGATGCTGCCGGACTCAAAAGCGGTTGTTACGGTGGCTTCCGGGGCAGAAGTGGAGCCACCGCAACCGGTCAGCAGGCTGATTGCTATCAAAAACAGGGTAAACCAGTTGATTGTTCTATGCTGCATTCGCTCTCCATACGGCTTCATAATCTGTTCCAAACGAGACTACTGGATTTTTTAAAATTGTCGCCTGACCGTGTTGCGGACAGGTCGCATGCGCCAATCGTCCGTTTAGCGGTAGGTGACGGTAAGCGTTGTCTCGCCGTTACTGTTGTTTGATGTCTGGCTGACTTGCAGGGTTGCTCCGTTGTTGCTCAGCAGCTTCCAGTAGGCAATAACCTCTGCTGCGGTGCCGGTATGCGAGTCGGTAAACTCCCGCTGCAGCTTTCCGTTCAGATCAATCTTCCAGTTCTTGCAGGTCACAAAAGCGGGATAGTTGGTGCAAGTCATGCTGCCGTTGCTGTTAAAGGTTATGCTGCCGTTGGGATAGCCTGAGCTGGACATGGTCTT
>CAXNJF010000150.1:0-5047 GCA_964202585.1 Trichlorobacter sp.
ACCGCCGCATCCAGCGGATGGCCAATCACCTTTTCTACCCGCATCAGTTCCAGCGCCTTAAGCACATCAGCCCGCACATCAAACAGGCGTGCCCAGTTGGCGGTCAGCTCTTCATTGCGATGCTCCGGTGTGAGCGTTGGAAAGCCGGCCAGATGCACACTGACTTCCCGCTTACCAGGCAGATACTGCCAGATTTCATCAGCGGTAAAGGAGATCAGCGGCGCCAGCAGACGGGTCAGGGTGTCAGTGATCAGATACATGGCGGTCTGGCTACTGCGTCGCTCATGGGCATCCTTGCGACTGGTGTAGAGACGGTCCTTGAGAATATCTAGATACTGGGCACTTAATTCAATCGTACAGAAGCTGTTGATCGCCTGATAAATAACATGGAATTCAAAATCAGTGTATGCGGTCAGTACACGTTCCTTCAAAAGCTCAAGGTGATGCAAGGCCAACCGGTCTATCGGCATCATCTCTGCAAACTCAACACTATCAGCTGCAGGATCGAAATCAGACAGGTTGCCCAGCATGAAGCGGCAGGTGTTACGGATCCGGCGGTAGGCCTCAGCCACCCGGTTCAGGATCTCATCAGAAATCCGGTTGTCATCACGGTAGTCCTGGGCTGAGCACCAGAGTCGCAACACATCGGCACCAAACTTTTTGATTACATCCTCAGGCGCCACCACGTTGCCCATGGACTTGCTCATCTTGCGCCCGTGACCATCCAGCACAAAGCCGTGGGTCAGAACCGCCTTGTAGGGGGCAACTCCACGGGTGCCAACGCTCTCCAGCAGCGAGGAGTGGAACCAGCCACGATGCTGGTCGCTTCCTTCAAGATAGAGATCAGCCGGTGAGGACAGTTTGGGATTAGGCTCAAGTACTGCGGCGTGGGAGACGCCGGAATCGAACCAGACATCAAGGATATCGTTCTCTTTTTCAAAGGCAGCGGAACCGCATTTGGAACATTTCGTCCCGGCAGGTAGCAGCTGAGCATTCTCCCACTCAAACCAGACATCGGAACTGTGCTGCTTGAACAGCTCAGCCACATGATCCATAGTGGCGCCGTCAGCCAGGAACTCCCCGCATTCTGTGCAGGAGAAAGCGGTAATCGGCACACCCCAGGAACGCTGGCGTGAGATGCACCAGTCCGGCCTGTTTTCCACCATGCCGTAGATCCGGTCACGGCCCCACTTGGGAATCCATTGCACCTTGTCGATCGCCTCAAGGGATTTTGTACGCAGGTCATTGGCTTCCATCGAGATGAACCACTGCTCGGTGGCCCGGAAGATGATCGGCTTCTTGCAGCGCCAGCAATGAGGATAGGAGTGGGAAATCTTGCTGACCCCAACCAGCGCCCCCACTTCCTGCAGTTTTTCAATTACCTTGGGGTTGGCATCAAAAACCTTCTCACCATCAAACAGCTCAAGATTGCCGATGTACTTGCCGTGGTTGTCCACCGGGTTGTAGATCTCAAGCCCTTCTTTCAGCCCCAGCACGTAGTCATCCTGACCGTGACCGGGGGCGGTATGCACACATCCGGTACCTGCCTCCAGGGTGACATGCTCTCCCAGCAGAATGATGGAATCACGGTCATAAAAGGGATGCTTGCAGCGCTTGCGCTCAAGGCCCCTTGCGGTAAAGGTAGCGATCACCGTCCCCTCAAGCCCGTTGGCAGCCAGAAACGGGTCTTTCAGTCCCTCCGCCACGATCAGTACCTGACCATCAACCTCCACCGCGCAGTACTCATATTCGGGATGCATGGCAATCGCCAGGTTAGCCGGGATAGTCCAGGGGGTGGTGGTCCAGATCACCACAAAAACCGGTTTGCCAGCCAGGGCGGGAATCTCGGCACCGAGATCATCCTGCAGGGGAAATTTGACATAGATGGATGGTGAGGTGTGGTCGGCATACTCGACTTCCGCCTCAGCCAGGGCGGTCACACAGGAGGAACACCAGTGAACCGGCTTCCTGCCCCGATAAAGACCACCATTGTGGGCAAACCTGGCCAGCTCTGCAGCGGTTGCTCCCTCATACTCATTGGTCATGGTCATGTAGGGATTGTCCCAATCTCCCAGTACCCCCAGCCGCTTGAACTCCTCTTTCTGGATATCAATAAATTTTTTGGCGTAGCTGCGGCATTCCTTGCGCATCTCTGCCTTGGTCATCTGATGTTTTTTAGATCCCAGATTTTTTTCCACCTGCAGCTCGATCGGCAGGCCATGGCAATCCCAGCCCGGCACGTAAGGGGCGTGGAACCCCTCCATCCGCTTCACCTTCAGCACAATGTCCTTCAGGGTTTTGTTCAGGGCATGACCGATATGGGTGTGGCCGTTGGCGTAAGGGGGGCCATCATGCAGCATATAAACCGGCCTGTCCGCACCGGCTGCTTCCATTTTTCCGTACAGGTCCAGCTCCTGCCAACGCTTGAGCAGCTCAGGTTCACGTTGGTACAGGTTGGCCTTCATCGGAAAATCGGTTTGGGGTAAATTGAGGGTTGCTTTGTAGTCCATAGCTAGTATCTCCACAGCGTGTCTTGGTAAATTTGTCTAAATTACCGGCGCCTCCACGCAAAGTCAAGGAGATAGCGTGATACCCTGCCGTAAACAATCCGTTTTCTTCCTTGCATTACCCTGCCTGTTCTGCTAGTTTTTCAGGTTCATTTACTGTGAAAGGATTCCGTTATGTTTAAAATATTTGATTCGATTTTTGGTATATTTTCCAACGATCTGGCCATTGACCTTGGCACCGCCAACACCCTGGTATACCTTAAAGGCAAAGGTATCGTGGTTCGGGAGCCCTCTGTCGTTGCGGTACAAAAAACACCTACCGGACAACAGAAGGTGCTGAAGGTGGGGATGGAGGCCAAGCAGATGCTGGGCCGCACCCCCGGCTCCATCACCGCCATCCGCCCGATGAAGGACGGCGTCATCGCCGACTTTGACATCACCGAAGAGATGCTGCGCTACTTTATCCACAAGGTGCATAACCGCAAGACCCTGGTCCGGCCCAGGGTTGTGATCTGCGTTCCCTCCGGCATCACCCAGGTGGAAAAGCGGGCGGTCAAGGAATCGGCGGAATCGGCAGGAGCCCGTGAAGTCTACCTGATCGAAGAACCGATGGCCGCTGCCATTGGCGCCGGTCTTCCGATCACCGAAGCCAGCGGCAACATGATCGTTGATATCGGTGGCGGCACCACTGAGGTAGCCGTGATCTCCCTGGCCGGTATTGTCTACTCCCAATCCACCCGGATGGGGGGCGACAAGATGGACGAGTCAATTGTCCAGTATATCAAGCGGAAGTACAACCTGCAGATCGGTGAGCGGATGGCGGAGGCGATCAAGATCGAGATCGGCGAGGCCTATCCTGGTCCTGAGGTGCTGACCATGGAAGTCAAGGGACGTGACCTGGTATCCGGCATTCCCAAGACGATTGAAATAAACTCCGATGAGATCCGGGACGCCCTCAAGGAAGCGGTTAACGCCATTGTAGACACCGTTCGTCAGTGTCTTGAGCGGACCCCTCCCGAACTGGCAGCTGATATCGTGGATAAAGGGATTTTTCTGGCGGGTGGTGGCGCAAACCTGCGCAATCTGGACGTGCTGCTGCGCGAGATAACCAAGGTACCGGTATTGATCGCCGAAAATCCGCTGGATTGCGTTGTGCTTGGCTCCGGTAAAGTCCTCGATGAGCTGCACCTGCTGCGGAGAGTTGCGATAAGCTCCTGAAAAACCACTAACTCCTACCACATTCACAGACAGGGGTGGGCGTTGCCAGCCCTTTCTGTTGGTGCCCTATGACTATGACCACTGCCGCTATCGACATCATTGTTCCGGTCTGGAATAACCCGTTTGAAGCCAGAACCTGCCTTGCCTCACTTCTGAGCTGCATCGGACACGCACGCCTGATTATTGTGAATAACGGCTGCAACCGGGAATCCGAACTGATGTTGGAGGAGTTTTTTGAGCCCTTGGGAGACCAGGTGATCTATATGACCATGGAGCGCAACATCGGCTTTGTACCTGCCGTGAACCGCGCCCTGGAACGGTCTGATGCTGACTGGGCCATGGTTATACGACCCAACGGCAGTGTTGACGGCCCCTGGTTGCCCAGCCTGATGGCAGCACTTGAACAGAACCAGGCCGGAATCATCACCCTCCTCTGCAAACCGGCATTTAAGCTTTCTCCCCTCTTTACCAAGGCCCACTGTGGCCTGCTCGAAACCAGCGACATCTCCTTTGCAGCCCTGCTGCTCTCCCGTACCATGCGGAAGCAGATCGGCGCTTTTGATGAGACCCTGGACGGTGGCTACTGGTGCCTGCAGGATTATCGCCATCGCACAGAATCCCAAGGCTACCATACCTGGCTGGTTCCCGATGCCGTCATAACAAGCCCGGACCCGATCCAGCTTGGCTCTGATAAACGGCGCAAGTCACTGGAACAGCTCTCGGAGCAAACAGTCACCGCACGCTGGGGTACTTCCGCCCGCTACGCTGTTTATTTTCCTCGCGAAACCGATCCAGACTGCCTGACCGCATCCATTCAGACACTTCTGCTGTCCTGTCGCAAGGGGAACCGTTTTGCTGTATACCTGCACCGTCGCCAGTTTAGCCAGGCAACCGCCCAAGGGTTCTGCTGCCTGCACACCGGTTTGGAGCTGCATAAACTCTCTTCGTTAACTCCCCTGCGAGATCTGAAGCGGCGTGTCACCACCCTGCGCGAACGCTATCCGGAACTCCTGACCATAAAAGGGGTCGATGGCATCCCCTTTCCGGGCGAGAAGTCAGCTGCTTCGTTGACTACCCTGGATATCAGATACTAAGGAGCTTGTGATGCAAAGGTTCATCACCACGCAACTGCAGGATCATCAGGCATTGTTTCACAAGATAGAGGCAGAGTTAACTGCGCCGATTTCCCGGTTGGCGGAACGGCTGATCGAGACCTTCAGGATCGGCAACAAGTTATTAATCATGGGCAATGGCGGTTCTGCAGCAGATGCCCAGCACTTTGCCGGAGAGATCATCAGCCGTTTCAGGATGGAACGCCCGGC
>CAXNJF010000151.1:0-5008 GCA_964202585.1 Trichlorobacter sp.
ATTCCCAAAGATGCCGGGCATGAAATAAAGGAAGGTAATGACGGCAGTGTTGCCATTGAACTGTACCAATCCTTCAAACCTGACGTGACTTTTATGGACCTGACCATGCCGGGTGTGGACGGTATTACGGCCCTGGAAGAGATCCGCAAACTGGATCCGGCAGCTGTAGTAATCATTCTGACTGCTGACATCCAGCGCAAAACCATTGATAAAGTTATGGAACTGGGTGCATTTAGCGTTGCAAAAAAGCCTCCGGTCCGTGAAGTGATACTTGCGGAACTGAATCATGCCTTAGCGTCCGGGGCCGCCCATGACTGACCCATCAAGAGAATTTACCGAGCTTGAAAAGGATGCCCTGCAGGAGATAATGAACATCGGTTTTGGCCGGGCCGCTGCCGATCTGGCCGAAATCATCAACCTGCATGTCATCCTCTCTGTCCCCCATATTGCGGTACTCAAGTCAGATGAGGTAATCCGGTATGTACATGAGGAGATACCGGACACCACCGACATGAGTATGATCACCCAGTTTTTCAGCGGCAAGTTTAACGGCGGCAGCTTTCTGGTCTTTCCCCATGGTGAAGGCCGCAAACTGCTGAAGATCTTCGATGGTGAAATGGCTCTTCTTGATGAATCCTACGATATTGACATCCTGGAAAAGGAAACACTGGCGGAGATCGGCAACATTATCATCGGTGCCTGCGTCGGTAAAATTGCCGAAATGCTTGGAGATTTTGTCACCTACGCCCCACCCCGTTTTTTTTCGCAAGAGCAGATCCACGCTACCCTTGAAGATATCCTGAACGCCTCTGATACCTTCGCGATCCTGTTCAAGACCGTGTTTAACTTTGAGCAGTATAATGTCAACGGCTACCTCTTCCTGATCAGCCAGTACAGCATCATGCCCTGGATGAAACAGGCTATTGCCGAATTTCTGGGACCCTATGAATAACTATCCGAACAGTCTGCAGCAGCCAAGCCCCAGGCGAGAGCCCGTATGACCGATGAATTTACCGAGATACGTGAGGCTTTTGCCCTTGAAGCAGCCGAGATGCTGGCCGAGATGGAGTCTGCCCTGTTGGTCTTGGAGGCGCATCCGGCACCTGGCGATGATTTTAACCGGCTCTTCCGGGCGGTTCACACCGTAAAAGGATCTGCCGGAATTGTTTCGGCAGATCAGGTAGAGGCATTCTGCCACGCCCTTGAGCATCTGATGGTTAAGATCCGCGAGAACGAACTGCCGCTGGTGCGGGAACTGGTCACTCTCTTCCTGCAATGTCACGACCATATCAGGAATCTGATCGCAGCATTTGAAGCCTCCAGCACAGAGACATCTCCCCGTCACGAACAGCTCCTGCAACTGATTTCCGGGTGGCAGACACCTGCATCCGCTGCGGCAGACACATCGGCTGAGCCGGATCCTTGTCTGTCAACCGATGAAGCTCCAACGGAACAGTCAGCAGCCTCACAAAAGATTGTACGGGTTGACGCCCAGAAACTGGATCAGTTGATCAACCTGGTAGTTGAACTGGTAACCGCTTCCTCTGAGCTGGAATCCCACGTCAAACAAACCGGGGACAATGCCGCCCTTGAATCAGCATCTGCTGTTTCCCTGCTGGTCAAGAAAATCCAGGAACGGGCTATGGTTTTCCGGATGGTGCCGGTTGGGGACCTCTTCCGCCGCTTCCAGCGTCTGGTGCATGACCTTTCAGCCTCAAGCGGCAAAAAAATCCAGCTGACAACCGCCGGTGCCGATGCCGAGTTGGACAAGGTAATGGCAGAACGTCTGCGGGAACCGCTGGTCCACCTGATCAGAAACTCCATTGATCACGGTATTGAACCACCTGCAGAGCGTCAGGCAGCTGGCAAGCAAGCTACCGGCACGATCAGGATGAATGCCTTTCAGGAGGCTGGCAGTATTGTGATTGAGGTGCGGGATGATGGGCGGGGTATCTGTCGCGAGCGGGTGCTGCGCCGGGCTGTGGAACGGGGGCTGATCCGTCCCTCGGAGGTAGCTGAATGGGATCCACTGGCACTGATCTTTGAGCCGGGCTTCTCAACTGTTGAAGAGGCCACCCTGCTCTCAGGCCGGGGTGTAGGGATGGATGTGGTCAAACGGACTATAGAAGAACTGAGGGGCAAAATTGACGTAACCAGCATCGAAGGTCAGGGCACCTGTTTCCAGCTGCGGCTGCCGCTCTCTCTGGCCCTGATTGACGGCTTTATGGTCACCGCCGGAAACGACTACTACATCCTGCCGATGGAACTGGTGGATGAAACCATTGATCTTCCTCCGGAAGTCTCTCATGAACTGCAGCAGCGCGGCTACCTGAACATCCGGGGTGAAGCACTGCCCTGCCTTGATCTGCGCGGGATCGTGGCATCTGCCGGTTCCCCACCGGCTTCACGTTTTGCTGTAGTAATCAGGCATGAAGGACGGAAAATCGGTCTGGCAGTTGATCTGTTGGTGGGTGAAGTCAAGGCGGTGGTTAAACCGTTGGGGCGGCTCTATCGGGACACCAGAATCATCTCCGGAGCCACCATCCTTGGAGACGGCGCCATCGCCCTGATTCTTGATCTGCCGGAACTGCTGCGCCTGCACGACTCGTAGCAGCCTAGAGTGACCTCCGGTACCGTACCAGCAGATAGAACGCACCAATCCCGCTTGCCAGAAAACCGGTCTCAAGCAACCAGCTCATCGGTTGGCCCACTCCCAGCGTCATCAACGGATAAAGCACCACCGAGATCAGGCCGTTGACAGCCACAAGATTCAGCAGCCACTTCATCTGCTATACCTGCGCGATCTGTCGGGCGGACCGCAGCAGGGTTTCCACCATGGCCGGATCACCTGCCTCACTGTACAGCCTTAAGACCGGTTCGGTGCCGGAGGGACGGATCAACAACCAGTCACCGTTCTCAAATACAAATTTGAAACCATCACTCAAATTGGTTGTGGCAACGGTGCGTCCGGCAATAATTGCCGGAGGATCGTTTGTCAACCGGTGCAGTAACGCCATTTTTGCTTCGCTGCTGATATGGGTATCGATCCTGCGGTAGAAAAAATGGCCGATCTCATCCATGATCTCTTCCAGCTGCTGCCGCAATCCTTTGCCGGTCAACGCTATTGTCTCCAGCAGCAACAGCCCCATCAGCACGCCGTCACGCTCCGGAATATGGCCGGTTACCCCCAGCCCTCCTGACTCCTCCCCCCCCATCAGAATCTGCTTGTCCAGCATCAGCTCGCAGATATGCTTGAAACCGATCGGGGTCTCATACAACGGCAGGTCATACCGGTGAGCCAACAGGTCAATCATCCGGGTGGAGGAGACCGTCTTGACCACCCCGCCGGATAACCCTTTGCGCTCAACCAGATGCTTCAGCAACAGGGTGAAGATGGCGTGGGATGAAAAGAAGTCACCCCGTTCATCCACGGCGCCGATCCGGTCAGCATCACCATCCAGGGCGAGGCCTACGCGGTAACGGCCAGCCCCAAGCAGGTCACGCAGTTCCTGCAGATTCTCGCCGATCGGCTCCGGCGGACGACCGCCAAAGGCTGGATTCAGGTCGGTATGGATTTCATCAATCCCCAGCAGCCGTTTGAACAGGCCGCTGCCAGCGCCAAACATAGGATCAGCCACAGCAGAAATGTTCGCTTTGCGGATCGCCTCAATGTCCACCACATGCCCCAGTTGCCGCAGATAACTGGTAACCGCATCAATCTGCTCAATCTTTCCGCTGCGGCATGCTTCATCAAAGGGAACCGAGCGGACCAGGCGCTGCTCTGCCCGATTATACGCCACAATCTGCTCCAGCAGTTTTGTTGTCTCCGGTCGGGCAGAGCCACCAAAGCTCTCTTTGATTTTGAAGCCGTTATAGATTGACGGGTTGTGGCTGGCAGTAATCATGATACCGGCAGCGGCGCCCAGCTCTTTAACCGCCCAGGAAACCGCCGGAGTCGGGGTAACGTCATCGCACAGAAAAACTCTGATGTTGTTACCGGCAGCTATCTCTGCTACCCGACGGGCAAATTCCGGCGAAAGAAAGCGGCGATCGTACCCCACCACCAGCCCCTGATCAGCCAGCCCTTCACGGGAGATCCAATCCATGGTGGCCTGGGCTACATAGGAAAGATTTTCAAAGGTAAACTCGCGGGCAATCACTCCGCGCCAGCCATCGGTGCCAAACGTTATTTCCATCGTTCCCCCAAGAGACAGGGACAAGGGGCAAGAGGCAAGGACCAGAAACAACGTCATTTTCGTCGCAACTGGCCCCTGGACCCCGGACCCCGGACCCTTATGGATTCTTTCCTTTCAGTTTATACAGCCAGACCAGCAGTTCCGCTACAGCCCGGTACAGTTCCGGTGGAATATGCTCATCCAGATTCACCTGCATCAGCAGGGTCACCAGTTCAGGCGACTCATGCACAAAAACACCGGACTCCTTGGCACAGGCGATAATCGCCTCAGCCATGACCCCCTTGCCTTTGGCTACCACCACCGGCGCATAAAAGCCCTGCTTGTAGGACAGGGCAGCTGCCATCCGCTGGTCAGGACTGTGCCGTTCATTGCCCATGCTGCACCAGTATGCTGCCCGGTTCAAGTCCGGCTGCCAGAAGCTGATCCTGTAACTCTCCTTGTCCTTGATCCATCAGGCCGGCCGTGGCTTCGCTGTCAGCCTCTATCCGCAAGTCCACACGGGCACCGTTCAGACTGAGCGAGGCCCGTACCTGTCCCAGATTCGGCAGAGTCAAGGCAAGGGAGGTTTCCCAGGGGCTCGTCTGTTCCCGTTCCTGCCGGCGTCCCCGCCCTTCCCGGTCCTTGATCCGCCATTCCATCGGCTGGCCCGGAAAAAGCTCTCCGTGAAACAGCAGCTGCCCGGTTTGCAGGGTGGCCAACTGTTCCTTGACCATCGACATGGTACGCGGATCACTTCCTTCATTCGTCTGCGTCAAACCGTGCCGCCCTTTTTCCGGCGGTTCCTGGCTGTGGGAAGGCTGGGAGAGGCGCCC
>CAXNJF010000152.1:0-4995 GCA_964202585.1 Trichlorobacter sp.
GCAGAGGGTTTACTGGTGGCGCAGTGGCTGCCCCGATCTGGGAACGGTTCATGCGTCAGGCCCTGGCAGGCAAGCCGGCCAGTGACTTTATCAAACCTGAGACGGTTAGCACGGTGATCATTGACCCTGCCAACGGACTGTTGGCAACACCGGGTTGCCCCCTGCAGCGGGACGAGTTTTTTGTGAGTGGTACTGAACCGGACGAATACTGTACAAAACACGGGCCTGCGCCGGAAAATCCGCAGTCTCCCCCCCTGGTGCCTGAAGCAAAAACAAAAACAGCGACCGATGAGAACGTCACCCCTTGAAAACCGTCAGGAATGCTGACGTAACACCTATTGAAGGAGTATGGTCCGCCATGACCGCTGTCCTGCAGAAAATCTCTGTCTTCATGGAGATGATCAAATTTACCCACACCATCTTTGCGCTCCCTTTTGCCCTGTCCGGGGCTTTGCTGGCGGCCGGTGGCCTGCCCAGTGGCCGTCAGATCCTGTTCATCATACTGGCGATGGTGGCTGCCCGTACCGCAGCGATGGCCATGAACCGGCTGATTGATGCTGATATTGATGCTCAAAACCCCCGCACCGCCAGCCGCGCCATCCCGGCCGGGCTGCTTACCAAAGGGGCGGTGTCGGGAGCGATTCTGCTTTCCGTGGCGTTGCTGCTCTGGTCGGCAGCCATGTTGAACCCGTTATGTCTGAAACTCTCCCCCATCGCCCTGTTTTTTCTGGTGCTGTATTCCTACTGTAAACGCTTCACCGCACTTGCCCATATTGTACTGGGGATCTGCCTCGCCGCCGCACCGATCGGTGCCTGGGTCGCCCTGCGTGGGACTATCGAGCTGCCTGCCATCGTGCTTGGCCTGATTGTGCTGTTCTGGGTATCAGCCTTTGATATGCTGTATGCCCTGCAGGATCTGGAATATGACCGTTCGGTGGGGCTGCATTCCATCCCGGTGGCGTTGGGGGTAGGCGGCTCACTCTGGCTTTCTCGCCTGTTCCATCTGATCACCGTTGGCTTGCTGGTCTGGCTGATTCTTCTACTGGGGCTGGGGGTCTGGTTCTGGATCGGCAGCGGATTGATGGCGGCCATGCTGCTCTACGAACACTGGCTTTTGCGGGGTGGTGACCTGAGTAAACTGGATGCGGCCTTCTTTACCATGAACGGCTACATCAGCCTTACCTTTCTGGCTGCAACGGCGGCGGATGTTTTTCTGGGGAGGTAGCATGAAGATTCTGCTTGCGATAACCGGGGCCTCGGGCAGCATCTACGGCCTGCGGTTGCTGGAGGAACTGTTGCGGGGCGGGCATAACGTCACCCTGGTGGCCAGTGAGAGCGGGCTTGAGGTCTGCAAGTATGAGACCGGTGTGTCGCTCGGGGATGCAAAAGTGCTCTGTCAACGTTGGAATCTGTCTGACCTAAACCTGACCCTGCGCGATGCCAATGATCTCTGGGCACCGGAGGCCAGCGGTTCGGCAGCGCCGGATGCGATGGTGATCGCTCCTTGCAGCATGGGTACGCTGGGGCGGATCGCTGCCGGAATTTCAGGCAATCTGATTGAGCGGGCTGCCGACGTGATGCTGAAGGAGAGCTGTCCGTTACTGCTGGTGCCGAGGGAGACGCCGTTTTCTGCCATTCATCTGGAAAATCTGCTGAAGCTGTCCCGCTGCGGGGCGCGGATTATACCGGCCATGCCTGCCTTTTATCACAAGCCTGAATCGGTTGAGCAGCTGGTGGATTTTGTGGTGGGGAAGCTGCTGGATCAACTTGGGGTAGAACACAGCCTGTTCAAACGTTGGGGGGAAACGTAGGGGCGGGTTTCAAACCCGCCCCTGCAAGGTTCAATTTTTCTTTGCAACCTCTTCTGAAACCAGTCGTCCCAGATTGGAGCACTGCTCAAGAATCTCCGCTGTCGGAGTAAATACGGACCGCAGTGGATCAGCTACCAGCTTGAACCCCATCCCTTTCAGGCGTTCTTCCACCATTTTGCAGGCCTCGCCACTCCAGCCGTAGCTGCCAAAAACCGCAGCCAGATTGGTCTTGAGCTTGATCGTGCTCAGATAGGCCAGCAGATCCCACATCGGCTTGGGCACATCACGGTTAATGGTGGGAACACCAAACACCAGAGCATCGCCACTTTCCATCAGATTACGCAGTTCATTGTCGTTTAAGCCAACAATATGGTAGCTGGCAACTTCAATGCCGTCTCTGGCAGCGCCATCAGTCAGCGCTTTGGCCATTTTTTCTGTGCTGCCGTGGGGGGAGATGTAGAATACGACTACCTTTTTCCCAAAAGATTTCGGTTTACTCCAGTCTTCGTACTGCACAATCACCCGCCAGGGGTCTTTACGGATAATCGGGCCGTGGCTGGGACAGATCATATCGATGACATCGTGGCGGATTTTTTCAACTGCTGAAAGCACCTTGTCCTTGAAGGGGCGCATCAGGCAGTCAAAATAAAATTCACGGGCAGAGGTGAAATCTTCAATTTCATCGTTGAAAATACTGCGGGGATTGCAGTAATGAGCACCGAAAGCATCACAGGTAAAGAGGATCTTCTCTTCCTCAAGCCGGGTAAACATAGTGTCAGGCCAGTGCAGAAAAGGGGCCATGATAAAACGCAGGGTGCGCCCGCCCAGATCAATGATTTCTCCATCTTTAACGGTTTTTGACTGAAACGGCTTGTGGATCATGTTGCCCACAAAGTTTTTGGCTGCCTGGGTAGAAACCACAACGGCATTGGGACAGTGATCCAACAGATAGGACAGGGAGCCGGAATGGTCCGGTTCTGCGTGGTTAACCACGATGTAATCCACCTTGGCCGGATCAACCAGGGATCTGAGCTTGTCCATGAACTGGTCAACAAACTTGATCTTGACGGTATCAATAATGGCAATTTTGTCGGCACCCTGCACCAGGTAACTGTTGTAGGTGGTGCCGTGCTCGGTGGGGAAAAGGTCGTCAAAGACCCGCAGCTCGGGGTGCAATACGCCAAGCCAGTGAATACCGGGTTTTATTTCTACTGTGCCAATCATGGGTATAATTCTCCTTGTTGATCTGCCATAAAATAAGTCACCTATTGTGTTGAAGAGATAAAGTATACCAAACAGACCGATTGTATACAAGGTTCATTTCAATAGTTGTGAGGTGTTAGCCGCTCTGCTAGAGTGCAGCTGTACAAACGATCATGCAGTGATCGTGCCGTGAAAGGGGAAACAATGCGCACGAAAACCGTATTCAGTTGCAGCCAGTGTGGTTGCCAGACGCCTAAATGGTTGGGCAAGTGCCCTGACTGTGGCGCCTGGAACAGTATGACCGAGGAGCAACAGGTCAGCGCTGCTGCTGCCCGCAGCGGGCGGGTTCTGCCCGGCAAAAGCGTTGCCCTGCCGATTGGGGAGGTGCCGCCCCAGGCAGAAGCCCGCCTTGGTTGTGGTATCAGCGAGCTTGACCGGGTACTGGGTGGTGGTCTGGTGCCGGGGTCACTGGTGCTGATCGGGGGTGATCCCGGCATCGGTAAATCGACCCTGTTGTTGCAAGCCATGCATCATCTGGCAGCAGAGGGGCCGGTGCTGTATGTCTCCGGTGAAGAATCTGCAGCCCAGACCCGTTTGCGGGGTGAGCGTCTGGGGGTGAGCGGCCGCCAGTTGCTGGTGCTGGCCGAGAACGGGCTTGAAGAGATTGTGAGCCAGGTTGGGCGGTTGAAACCGCGCGCCGTGGTGGTTGACTCGATCCAGACCGTCTGGACCCAGGCGCTGGAATCGGCCCCCGGCAGTGTCAGCCAGGTGCGTGAGTCGGCCGGCAGGTTGATGCTGCTGGCAAAGGGAAGCGGTATCCCGATCTTTATTGTCGGGCATGTCACCAAGGATGGCGCTATTGCCGGCCCCAGAGTGTTGGAACATATGGTTGACACCGTGCTCTATTTTGAAGGGGACCGGGGCCATCCCTACCGGATTTTGCGGGCGGTCAAGAACCGGTTCGGCTCAACCAACGAGATCGGCGTGTTTGAGATGAAATCCGGTGGCCTGGCAGAGGTGGACAACCCGTCCGAACTTTTTTTGTCTGAACGTCCGCTTGACGCCCCCGGTTCGGTTGTGACCGCTTCATTGGAAGGCAGCCGCACCCTGCTGGTGGAGATTCAGGCTCTGGTGACCCCCAGCGCCTACGGCACGCCACGGAGAACCACCATCGGTGTTGACAGTAACCGCCTGGCGCTACTGGTGGCGGTGCTGGAGAAAAAAGCAGGACTGCACCTGGGGGGGCAGGACATTTTTCTGAATGTAGCCGGAGGTGCCCGTTTGAGCGAGCCAGCGGCAGATCTTGCCATGTTGCTGGCTGTGGCTTCAAGCCACCTTGACCGGCCAGTACCGGCACAGGCGGTTGTGTTCGGGGAGGTGGGGCTGGCTGGCGAAGTGCGGGCCATCACCCAGCCGGAACCACGCATCAGCGAGGCCGCCAAGCTGGGGTTCAGCCAGTGCGTCCTGCCATCCGGCAATCTGCGCCGTCTTGAGCGTGGGGCTCTGGAGTTGCAGGGGGTGGGCACGGTGCAGGAGGCGTTACAGTTCCTGGTATAACCGTTTTTTTACTGGACTTGATCCCATAAAGACTCTAAAATTTATCAATTATAGTTGATGTACCTATGAGGAGACCCATGGACGCCGAGAAACTTGAACAATTCCGGCAGCAGCTCCAGGAGGAGATGAAGTCCCTGCTGTCTGAAGCGGATAAGACCGTTCACGAGATGGGAGATGACGCTTCCCATTTTCCAGATCCGACTGATCGTGCCACCCAGGAATCAGACCGCACCTTTGAGTTGCGTATTCGTGACCGCGAGAGGAAGCTGGCCAACAAGGTCAGGGAAGCCCTGGAGCGGATCGAGGATGGCAGTTACGGAATTTGCGAAGACTGTGGAGCAGAGATCAGTGAAGCCCGTCTGAAGGCACGTCCGGTAACGACACAGTGTATAGACTGTAAAATGGAAGCAGAAGAAAAAGAAAA
>CAXNJF010000153.1:0-4974 GCA_964202585.1 Trichlorobacter sp.
TGTCAAGACTGACTGGGCTACGGTGGTACAGGATCTGACCGGCAAGGTGGTCAAGTCAAAGGGGAATGAGGTTGAAGTGACCGGAGAAGCGCCGGTAAAGGGGGACATGATTGCCAACGGCTTCACCATCCTGCCCTGGCGGGAGAAAATCGTCAACTTTTCAACCCCTACCTTTCCCAGCCAGATCTGGCTGATCGCACGGGCGGACTCCAAAGTCCGTCCGATCAAACCCGGTAAAAGCATCGAGAAGGATATCGCTGCGGCCAAGGCGCTCATGAAAGACCGTACGGTGCTGTCCATGGAGAACACCTGTCTTGATCCCCGGCTGTACAATATGGCTGCAACCGGTGCAAAAGTGATCTGTACCAAGGGTCAGCTGAATGATATGGCGCCAGCCCTTTTGAAGGGGGATGCCGAAATGACCATTCTGGATGTCCCCGATGCCCTGATCGCCTTGCAGAAATGGCCCGGCAAGCTGAAGATAATCGGCCCGATATCCGAGAAACAGCAGATGGCGCCTGCCTTTGCAAAGGATGCCCCCCAGCTGCTGGCTGCTTATAATCAGTTTCTTGTCAAGGTTCGCAAGGATGGCAGCTACATGAAGCTGATCAACAAGTACTACCCGACTGCACGTTCCTTCTTCCCTGACTTCTTCAAGGGGGCAAAGTAGACTTGATTATGGTTGCCGGGCGCTCCAATACGCCGCTGCGGCAAGGGCTGGCCATGGTGCTGGTGCTGGCCATGGCCGGTTATGTCGGCTTTCTGCTGTATTCACAGTATCAGGCCCAGGCAGAGCTGAACCGTGCGGCATTGGGGCGTTTTGTCAGCGAAAATGACAAGCGTGCCATGGCGGCGGGGAACTTTCTGGCCGACCGGATGAATGACCTGTCCCAGCTGGCTGAAAACAGGGATCTTGCCCTGTATTATGAAAACAAGGCGTTGGGGATGAGTCAGGAATACGGTCTGGGAGCCAGCCTGACCGTTGCCGGGGAAACCATCAGCTCCTTCAGAAGCCGTAAACGGATCCAGGAGCATGAGCTGTTTACCCGGATTGTCTACCTGGATGTCAGCGGAATCAAGATGCTTGATCTGCATGGCGACAGTACGTTTGAAAGACCTCAGGCCGCATGGCGCTCCTACCTGAAGAAGGACCAGCGTACCCCGCATTTTCTGTATGAGCAGGCAGCCGGTACCGGTTACATTGTCATCAGCCATCCGGTCTTGTTCAAAGGGCAGTATGCCGGTCAGCTGCTTGGCTGGATACCGCTTGCACTCATGTACGAACAGTATCTTGCGCCGGCTACCGAACATGCAACCTATTTAACCGTGCTTGGTCTGGACAACCGCTATATCCTGCTTCCTCCAAATCTGGGCAGGATCATTCCTGTTGACCAACTGCCTGAACCCCGGTTGATCAAGAGTCGTTCACCACACTGGATTCAGCTGCCCATCGACAGAGATCAGCAGCGGTCAGAAGTACTGGCAACCTACAGCCCGCTTGAGCAAACCCCCTTTGCCATGATTACTTTTTACAAGGATCTGGGTGAGCAGGGAGAACATCAGTCCCACAAGCTGCTGTATGCCCTGGCCGTTGCAGGTCTGCTGCTGTTCGGGGGCGGGGTTGTGTTCCTGCGCACCAGTATCCGTAACGCCAGCCTGCAGGCCCATCTGATGGAAAGCACGCTACGGGAGCGGATTGTCTCTGAAAAGAACGCCAGCCTGCAGGAGGCCATGCAGGCTGCCGAGGCGGCCAGTCGGGCAAAAAGCGCTTTTCTGGCCAACATGTCCCATGAAATCAGAACGCCGATGAACGGTGTAATCGGTATGACCGAGCTCTGTCTTGATACCGAGCTGAACCGGGAGCAGCGCAACTACCTTGAGTCGGTCAGGAACTCTGCAGGGCACCTGCTTTTAATCATCAACGATATCCTTGATTTCTCAAAAGCTGAGGCCGGCAGGATGCAGCTGGTTCCGGAACCGTTCCGGTTGCGCAGTCTGCTGGACCAGACCATGCGGGTGGTCAGCCTGCAGGCGGTTGAAAAAGGGCTGGAGCTTGTTCTGTCTGTGCCGGACGAGGTGCCGGACACCCTGTTGGCTGACGGTACACGGCTGCGGCAGGTCCTGTTGAACCTGGTGGGCAATGCGGTCAAATTCGCCTCCAGGGGGCAGGTGCGGGTTGCGGTTGAGTTGACCGGCCAGGAGGATGACGGCGCTGTGCTGCTTGCATTCAGCGTGTCAGACCAGGGGATCGGTATGACCATTGAGCAGCAGCAGCGGATTTTTGCCCCCTTTGAGCAGGCTGATCTTTCCATCACCAAATCCTATGGCGGAACCGGGCTGGGGCTGTCCATTTCCAGCCGGCTGGTGGAGTTGATGGGGGGCGCTATTACTGTTGAAAGCGCACCCGGCATGGGCAGTACTTTCAGGTTTACGCTGCGGCTTGAACCGGTCGAAATGCCGGAGCCGCTCTTGTCCGGCGATGCCCGGTCGGCAGCGGGCTCTGCTGCACGCAGCCTGCAGATCCTGGCTGCTGATGATGTGCCGATCAATCAGGAGCTGATCCGTGCCATCCTGGAAAAGAAAGGGCACCGTGTTACCCTTGCCTCAAACGGTCAGGAGGCGTTTGATCTCTGGCGGAGCGGCAGCTTTGACCTGCTGCTGATGGATCTGCAGATGCCGGAGATGGACGGCCTGACCGCAACCGGTATGATTCGTCACGAGGAAGCTACACGTGGGGGGCATCTGCCGATCATTGCCATGACCGCCTACGCCATGGCCAGTGATCGTGACCGCTGTCTGCAGGCCGGAATGGACGATTACATTACCAAGCCGATTAACCCGGCTGAGTTGATGGCCGCCATTGCACGGAATACCGGTGACAGTGTTTTGATCGATGAACAGGCGTTACCTGCACCAGCACCGGCCATGCAGCCTGAACCGGCTGATGAGCCGCTGTTTGACCGCGAGGCGTTGCTGAACAGGCTGGGGGGGGCGGAACAGTTGTTACCCCGTTTTCTGACCATGTTCTGCGAGAGTGCGACCAAAGCACTTGAAGGCATGAAACAGGGACTTGCCGCAGGTGATTTGGATGCTGTCCGCCGCAACGCCCATACCATCAAGGGATCGGCAGCGAATGTGGGGGCGATGCAGTTGCGGGCCGCTGCGCTGGTGGTTGAACAGTATGCGAAGAATCAGGAGCAAGAGAGCTGCCGGGAAGCTGTGCAGGCTGTTGAGCGCTGCTACGAAGCGTTTGAAAAGATTACACTGCAGGAAGGCGGCACAATCGTGAGTACACAACCATGACTGAAACGACATCAGAGATCCGCCCCCGTCTGTTGTTTGTTGATGATGATCCCGGTGTGCTGGCCGCAGTGTCCCGCTTTTTCCGGCGTTATCGCTTTGAGGTCAGAACTGCGCTTGACGGCGCCGCAGGGCTGTTTGAGGTACAGGAAAACGGGCCGTTTCAGGTGGTGGTGTCGGATTACCGGATGCCCGGCATGACCGGCGAACTTTTTCTTGCCAGAGTGGCCGAGCTTGCTCCCGATAGCCGCCGGATGATCCTTTCTGCCTACGCTGACAGCGATCTGCTGCTGGCCGCCATCAACGCCGGTCAGGTGCACCGCTACCTGACCAAGCCGTGGGACTCCCAGGAGCTGTTGACGATCATACGAACGCTGGTTGAGGACTACCGGCAGCTGGCGGCTCGTGAGAGTCAGGTACAGGTTCTTGCTGACACAAACCGTCAGCTTGAGCAGAACCTTCAACACAATACAACAGAGCTTGCAGGCCAGGGGCGGCAGCTGCAGGAGTCAAACCGCCGTCTGCGGCTGTTGAGCGCCCATCTGGAAACCGTGCGTGATGAAGAACGACGGGCTGTGGCACGGGATATACACGATGATCTGGGGCAGACCCTGACCGCCATGAATCTGGAGATTGCTGCCATGCTGCGGGCCGCTGGCGGCATTGATCTGAAGCCCCGCCTTACGGAGCTTAAACAGCAGGTTGATCTGGCTATCGGTACGGTTCAGAGGATCATCTCGGCCATGCGTCCCCAGGTGCTGGATGAGCTGGGGCTGGAAGCTGCTCTGGAAGGACTGGCCCAGGATGTTCGTGAGCGCGGAAATATCAACTGTGTACTTTCCGTTACCATGAAGGGAAAACCGTTGTCACGGGAAGTAACTACCTGCCTCTACCGGGTTGCCCAGGAATCACTGACCAACGTGTTGCGTCACGCACAGGCCGCCAAGGTGCTGCTGACGGTACGGCGACGGGACGGATGGTGTCAGCTGCAGATCCGTGACAATGGTGTGGGGATTACCGATGAACGGGCCAGCGGCGCTGATGCTTTTGGCCTGATGGGGATGCGGGAGCGGGTTGCCCGTTGTGGCGGCAGCTTCAGCATCAGTCCCAGAGCAGGCGGGGGAACCCTTGTGGAAGCCCAGCTACCGGAATTTTATGAGGAGAGAACACAATGAAACGGCTTCTGGTGGTTGATGATCATGCCATGGTGCGCAAGGGGCTGGCAGGTATCCTGACCCTGCAGGGGGACGGCTGCCAGATTACCTGTGACGAGGCAGGAGGTGCTGAAGAAGCACTAAGACTGCTGGAACAGCATCAGTATGATCTCGCCATACTTGATATCTCCATGCCCGGTATGGGCGGACTGGAATTGCTGGCCCGGATCCATGAAACCCGGCCGACCCTGCCGGTGTTGATGCTCTCCATGTTTCCCGAAGAGCAGTTTGCCCTGCGTGCCTTCAAATTGGGTGCCTCCGGCTATCTGACCAAGAAGGAGGCGGCGGATGAGCTGCTGCTGGCGGTCAACCAGATCTTTGAAGGAAAACGTTATGTAAGCCTGAGTCTTTCCAACAGCCTGATTAACCAGGCCCTTGAAAGCGATGATACCTCCCGTCCCACCCATGCGACCCTTTCCAACCGTGAATTTCAGATCCTGCGCAGCCTGGCAACCGGAAA
>CAXNJF010000154.1:0-4964 GCA_964202585.1 Trichlorobacter sp.
CCGGCCAGAGCCAGGGCAGGTACCAGCCAGACGGTCGTCCCCTGGGTGGCCAAAAGGCCGAAGGCGGCTGCCAGAGCAGCGCCGCTGGAGGTGCCCAGCACGTATGGATCAGCCAGCGGGTTGCGGAAGACACCTTGCAAAATGGTACCTGCCACACCAAGCGAGGCACCCATCAGCAGGGCAACCACAATCCTGGGCAGGCGCAAGTCCAGGACGATCTTGAGTTGCAGCGGATCAAGATGAAAGGGATTGATGGTCTGCTGCCCCAGTGTCAGCGAGATCAGTACGACCATGACCAGGGCGGCCAGCATCAGTATGAGCGGGTGACGCTTCATTGCTTACTGCCTTTACGGGCCAGTTCAAGACACTGCCGCAGTTCAGCTATCCCCTCCGGTATCCGGGGGCCGGGGCGGTAGAGGGCATCGCTGACCATGCAGACCCGGCCATGCTTGACCGTATCCAGTGATTCAAGGTGCTTGAGCATCCGTTTCATCGGGACCGCAAGTGTTTGTCCCTGCCCGACCACAATCAACTGCGGGTTGCGGCTGATGACCGCCTCCAGCGAGAGACGGGGGTAGCCGGAGCGGGCATCCTTGGCAATGTTTTCAAAACCGGTCTGCTGCATGACATCATCCAGCAGTGAGCCGGGTCCGGCAGCCACCAATGGGTCAGGCCAGATTGCGAACAGGGTTCGCACCGGAGCGGTACCGGCTTTCAACGGTTTCAGGGCGGTCTCAATCCGGGTAGCCAACTGGTCTGCCGGTTGCGGCGTACCCAGATCACGACCCAGCTGACGGATGGCCGGTGCAAGCCTGTTCAGGCGGGAACCGTGGAAGGTGACGGTTTTAATTCCCAGTTTTTGCAGTCGTTTCGCCAGTTTTGAGCCGATACCTTCTTCATCCACCAGCACCACATCAGGTTTCAGGTTCAGCACCGCCTCAAGCGATGGATTGGCTGGCCCTCCTACAGTAGGTTTGCTTTTTACCGAAACCGGCCGGTCGCAGTAGGTGGTTATCCCCACCAGATTCTGCTCCAGCCCCAGGGCGCAAGCCAGCTCGGTCAGGCTGGGGGCCAGCGAGACAATCCGTTTTGGTGGCTCCCCGGCAAAACCGGGGAGCGCCGCAAACAGAATCATACAGAAGATGCTGAGTGATATACGTCGCATTCGTTAAAACGACACCTTTACGCCGCCATATCCCCCGATACCGGGGGTACCGTAGCCGACCACCTCTTCATACTGACGGTCAAACAGATTGTCTACCCTTCCAAACAGTTGCAGGTTTTTGGTTAAGTCGTAGGAGGCGGCCAGATTTAGCAGCAGGTAGTCCCCCATCTTTTGGGTATTGGCGGCATCAGCGTATCTGGTACCGACATAGACCAGCCCCAGATTGAGATTTGCTTTTTTAAGAAAGCTGTAGTTGGCGTCAAAGGTAACCTTGTTTTTGGGACGGCGTACCAGTTGCTTGCCAGTAATGTCGTCATTGGTCTCCATATAGGTATAGGCAGCCTTCAGGGTCAGATCATCAGCGGGTTGCAGTGCTGCGGTCAACTCAAGTCCCTGGCTGTGCGCCTTGGCAACATTGGTGAATTTCCAGGTCTGCCGGTCGAAGTCGATCATCTGCGTATACTCGTTTCTGAACCAGGTGGCTCCCAGAGAGGTCTTCAGAAACGGCAGCCCCTGCTCCAGACCGATATCCCAGCCGATGCTCCTGTCCGGCTTCAGCTCGGGCGAGCCGTAGATAGAATAGAGCTGGTAGAGGGAGGGAGCCCTGAAACCGGTACCGTAGCTCCCTTTTATTTTGGTATCGCTCTGCTTGATCAGATACGCCGTGGTGAAACGGTAGGTCACCTCGCTGCCGAACTTGCTGTGATCATCCACCCTGAACCCCAGGGTGGAGAACCAGACATCCCACAGGTTGAGCTGATCCTGCAGGTAGAATCCGGTGGTGCGGGCATAATGCTCCGGCCAGGGCTCGATGTACGGGCCGTATGAGCTTTCGGCATAGTAGTCTGATTTTGCGTTCTCCTCGCTGGTTTCAATCCCCAGGGTCAGGATGGTGGTTTTGTGCAGATTCAGGACATGCTGCCAATCCACTTTTACATTCTGGCCGTGGAAGGAGCTGCGCAGGAAATTTGTCGGGTGCATGCTGTCGCGATCATTGTCGTCACTCCAGGAGAGGTCGGAAAATGAAACCCCCAACTTCTGCTCCCACAGCCCGCCGTACAACGACAGCCAGCCCTGGGTACGGAAATTCAGTTCGTCAGACCTCATGATGTGGTTCGGGTCATCCATGCCGGGGCCGCCACCGTTGTCGATTGCGGTGCGGGAATGATCGTAGCGCAGGGTCAGATCGATTTCTGAATTTTTGGTGGGTGTGATACCAAGGCGGGCCGAAACAGCGCTGTTTTGATAACCGTCCCGCTCCATGTTGCCGTAGCGCCCACCCGCCGCCGATACGCCGCCTGTATCCAGGCGCGAGAGGGTCAGCGCGTACTGCAGCAGGTCTGTGCCGCCGCTTACCCCGGCCGTCTCCCGTGCTGTGTAGAAGGTGCCTCCCTCGGCGGAGAGGTAGCCCTTCAGCTTGCCGTCACCCCGTTTGGTGATGATGTTGATCACGCCGCCAATGGCACGGGAGCCGTAGAGGGTACTCTGAGGGCCGCGCAGTACCTCAATCCGTTCGATATTGTCGGTGGTCAGGTTGGCAAAGTTGTATCCCCCGCCGGCAGCGGTGGGGTCGTTCAGCTCAATACCATCGAGCAGCACCAGGGTGTGTTCCGACTTGGCTCCGCGCATAAAGACAGCAGTAGCGCCTCCGTAACTTCCGGTGCGGACCAGATCCAGTCCCGGTACCATCCGCAGCGCATCGGCCACGGTCCGTTTCTGCTGCTGATCGATCTCTTTGGCGGTTATTACCGTGATTGAGCTGCCCACTTGCTCGATCGGGACTTCATCACGGGTGGCGGTTACCACCACCTCGCCCAGTTGTGCGGTCTTTTCCGCTGCTATCGCAGAACCGCTGACCGCCAGAACCAATCCCACGACTACCGCATACTTCTGTCTGCTTCTCTTCATACTATCGTCCCTCCCGCGAGTGTTCAGATGGAGCGGTCTTCCGGCTACGGGCTTCCTAGTAGTCCGCCTTCCCAGTTTCCCAGTGGCTTTTTGCGCATGGCGCAATGGACGTTCGTTCCCTTCACGGCTGCGGGGCAGCGGGGGCATTTAACCCCTCTTCCTCGTCTCCATCTGTTGTGAAATTATTTCAGTTTAAATCCGTTCTGCTTCTCCAGTGCCTCCAACACCGCCTGGTGGACCGCCTTGGCGATCAGCTCGCCGATCCGGCTGTGACCGCCACTGTAGGTGACCTTGGGGCCGTTGGTGCCGGATACCACGATGACGCTGTCAGTGCCGGTGCCGGTGGCCTGCACCCCTTTGGTGTAGCTGCTGGGCACCTTCAGGTCCTCCAGTGCCGCTGTCTTTGCCTCAGTGATGGTGACCACGGCCCGGGCCAGAGCGCCATCAGTCAGACGGGCATTAGTCAGCACGATGATATTGATCGTTCCAGCTGGAGGATCAGATGGTTCGATGTTGGTGCCTTCGTCAACCCCGGCCCGCAGTGCGTTGCTCTTTGCCCCTGCCGTAACCAGAGCGGTGACGGTAAAGGGCGGAAACTGTTTGGTCACCACGGCCAGGTTGTCCATATCTGCAGCCGTGCCCACCAGGGTCAGGTCTGCAGGCTGCAGCCCCAGCTTGCTGGCGATCATCCCCTTGCGTTGCTGTTCATAGGTCTTGCCGCCACACTGCAGCCTGGTGGCAAGCTCTTTGGATAGCTTCATCCAGAGCTGTGGGTGAGCGGCATGGTTGACAGCAGCCAGGCCGTTGATGATGCCGTCGCTGGTGGACAGCAGATGGCGGCGCTCGTTCAACTGGACAATCAGGCTTTTTTCCCAGAGGCCATCCCGTTCTGTCTTCAGTACCTGCACGGTTGCGCCCAACTCACGGGGGAGAGACAGGTTGGCAGCCTCCAATGGCAGAGCAGTGGTAAGACAGGCCAATAAAAGAACCAGAATGGACTTATGCATTACAGGCTCCTTTCAGGAGACACTCAAACCGATCCGGTCCAGCGCTTTCGGAACTATTCTGACATACAACCCATTGACGCAGCTTTTCCAGGGCTGTGCCGCTGCTCAGGGTTTCCCGGGCGATAATGACCCCGTGTGCAAGATCGCCGGTTTTACCTGCAATCCAGAGCATTGCGCCTGCATTCAGGCTGACAAAATCCTCACAGGCTGAAAAAAAGCCTGTGCCTGAGATGACCTGCATAAAACGGTTGATCTCTTGCTGCCTTGTTGCACAGGCCGCTACTGCAGTACCTGGATGGCGGACCAAGCCGATATCTTCAGGATTAATCTGAAAGGTCTCGGTTCGTGCGCCGTCAAAACGGCAGACCGTTGAGGGGCCACAGACAGACAACTCATCCATACCCAGGCCGGTTGTTGTATCGCTCCCGTAGACCACCATGCCGTGCCGGTAGCCGATTTTCGCCATAACCGCTGCAGTGGTGGTCACCATCTGCTGGTTATAGACCCCCCGCAGCGCTTGACGGGGACGGGCAGGATTGGCCAGTGATGCCGCAATGTTAAGTGTGGAGCCAAAGCGGATCCGAGAGAGGATGCGACCCAGTCCTCCCGGGTGGATGGCCGCAGACATGCCGTTAAACAGGCCGATCCCGGCCTGACGGATGCTGTCTACCACCTGAGCAGGGGCACATTCCACATCAACCCCGATCGCTTCCATGATATCCACGGTGCCGCAACGGGAGGTAATGGCCCTGGCTCCATGACGTGCCATGTTCACACCGTTGGCAGCAGCTACGATGGCAGCAGCACTGCTGACGTTGAAGGTCTTGAAGCCGTCCATGCCGGTGCCGGAATTTTCAAACAGTCCGTCCGGCAGGCCTTCCGGG
>CAXNJF010000155.1:0-4955 GCA_964202585.1 Trichlorobacter sp.
ATGGAAGCACTGATTAAATGCGGCGGGTTTGATTCTTTGCACAAGCACCGTGCACCGCTGATGCTTGCCCTTGATGATGCCACGACTTCCGGACTGAGGTTTCAGGAAGAGCGAGACAGCGCCCAGGTGTCGCTCTTTGGTGATCTGCCTGCTGTCAATAAAAACGGCACCCCCCGTACACTGCCCACGGTTGATGAATGGCATGACAAGGAAAAACTGGGCTACGAGAAAGAAGCACTGGGCTTTCTGATCACCGGGCACCCGCTTGACCGTTATGCAAGCGACATCAAACGCTTGGCCAACGCAGAAGTAGCCCGTCTGCCTGAACTGGCCGATGGCAGCGAAGTACGGCTGTGCGGCATTGTTACCGCCTTAAAGGAGATCACCACAAAAAAAGGGGACCGGATGGGGTTTGTCACCATTGAGGATCTGACCGGACAGGTGGAAGTAACGATCTTTTCAGACATGTACCTGCAGTTTGCTGATCTGCTTAAAACAGATGACCCGTTGTTAATCACCGGCAAACTGGAAAAAGGTGAAAAGGGGTGCAAACTGCTGGTGATGAAGCCGCAGGAGAATAATGGCCGCAAATATCAGCAACAGTCACCTGCATACGGCGAGATCAAGCTGCTGCAGGATGCCCAGGCCCAGCAGACAACCCGTGTCAAGCTGGTACTACGCCTTGCTGACACGGCTCCCCCGCAACTGGCGCCACTGAAAGAGGTACTTGAGCAACACGTTGGCAGTATACCGGTTGTCCTGCAGTTTGAGTTCCCGAATCACTTTCAGGCCACCCAAAAACTTCCAGACCATTTGAAAGTAGCTGCCAGCGATGAATTTAGACTGGCGGTAGAACGCTGTGTCGGCTATAATGCCACAGTTTTTGAGTAACCTTTGAGTTAATTCTTCCTGAATTGGAGATGCTGATGGCAGCCACTGTCTACATGGAGTTTGAAAAACCGATTGCCGAGCTGGAGAAAAAGATTGAAGAGCTGCGCTCTTTGGGTGATGGCGATCTGACCACCGAAATTGATGCCCTGGAAAGCCGTGTCGATACCAAACGCCAGGAAATCTTTGAGAATCTCACCCGCTGGCAGAAGGCTCAGGTCGCTCGTCACATCAACCGCCCCTTTACTTTAGATTACATCAAACATCTGTTTACTGACTTCAATGAACTGCACGGCGACCGTAACTACGGTGATGACCACGCCATTGTGGGTGGCCTGGCCCGTTTTGATGGTCAACCGGTGATGGTGGTGGGACACCAGAAGGGACGGGACACCAAGGAGAAAGTGTTCCGCAATTTCGGCATGCCCAACCCGGAAGGATACCGCAAGGCGCTGCGCCTGTTCAGGATGGCCGAGCAGTTTGGTCTGCCGATCATTACTTTTGTGGATACGCCAGGAGCCTATCCCGGCATTGGTGCTGAAGAAAGGGGCCAGGCCGAGGCGATTGCCCGCAACCTGCGCGAGATGGCAGAACTGAAAGTGCCGATTATCGTCTGTATTACCGGTGAAGGTGGTTCCGGCGGAGCATTGGCCATAGCTGTGGGCAATCGTGTGCTGATGCTGGAACATTCGGTCTACGCAGTTATTTCACCGGAAGGCTGTGCTGCCATCCTCTGGTCAGACGGCACCAAAGGCCAGCAGGCAGCTGAAGCCCTGAAGCCTGCTGCCCAGGATATCATCAAGCTTGGCGTGATTGACGAAATAGTGCATGAACCGGTCGGTGGGGCTCACCGTGACCACGAAGCGACCACCCAGGCGATGGGTTCGGCTATCCGCAGACATCTGGCTGAATTGAAAGAGATGAGTGGAGATGAGCTGGTTGAGGATCGTTACCAGAAATTCCGCGCCATGACCCGTATGGCCGAGTAGGGCTCTAAAATCTGTGCGACTACCCAGGGGTGCCACGGCACCCCTGTTTTGTTAGAGGAACAAGGAAAAAATATCTACTGAAATATGTCATCCTTATCGGTGGTGGAGCAGTTGTCGGCGGTGTGTTTGGCTGGATGTCGCAATGCGCTGGAGGCGGCACCTGAGCCATGATGAGCAACCCCTGGTCAGGGGCTCTCTACGGCGCCGTTGCCGGCCTGTTTCTTGCTCTCATTCCGGGAGAACCCGATTCACAGAAACCTGAGGACAAACCATGATGGAACGTCTGCAAAAAATAATCTCCGCTGCCGGAATCACCTCTCGCCGTGCCTCAGAAGAAATGATCCTGGCTGGCCGGGTTGCTGTTAACGGTACCGTCGTTACCGAACTGGGTAGCAAGGCTGACCCGGCAAAAGACGTGGTTACCCTGGACGGACAGCCGATCAAACCAGCAGAAAAAATGTACTACGTACTGCTGCACAAACCGGCCGGGTATGTTACCTCCCTCAAAGACCCCCAGGGACGGCAACTGGTTACCGAGCTGGTCAAGGATATCGGTGAGCGACTTTTTCCAGTAGGCAGACTTGACTACAACTCTGAAGGGTTACTGTTGTTGACCAATGATGGCGAATGGGCCAACCGGCTGATGCATCCCCGCCACCAGGTTGACAAGGAATACCATGTGCGGGTACGGGGCAAGATCGATCCGCAGCAGATCAAAAAGCTGGCCGAAGGGGTGGAGCTGGAGGATGGCCCCACCGGGACAGCCACCGTGCGCCTTCAGAAAAATGATCAGAGTAATGACTGGCTGTCGGTCACTATCCGCGAGGGCCGCAACCGCCAGGTACGCCGGATGTGTGCGGCAGTTGGGCTGTTTGTGGTCCGTCTGCGGCGGATACGTTACGGCAACCTGACCCTGGGCGGTCTGCAGCCGGGAGAATACCGGCTGTTGACCAAGGAAGAGGCCCAGGCACTGGATGCGCCACCTGCTGAAAAACATCGCTTTAAAGCAGCGGCCAAAGAGGCTGTAGCGCCTGCTGCGCCGGCCAAACGCCCGCCACGCAGAAAGATCATCGGGCAGTCAAGGTGATAAAACGAAGTAAATATGCATACGCCGGGACAAAGCTGCGTTCGCCCGATTTGGGCGTATGCATATGCGTCCCTACTTGCCAAAAACCTTCCGCAGCAGTTCGGTACCCCTGGCAGCCGGGTTGGTTCTGATTTTCTTTTCCTCTTCGCCCAGCATCAGAAAAAGACCGTCAACCGATTTGGTGGTCACATACGTATCCAGATCCAGTTTTGCAGTCGGCACAAAGGGAACAGCCTCATATTTCCGGATCAGTTCCTTGTAGGAACGCGAAGTTCCAACTTCGTTCATGCTGGCAGAAACAATCGGCTTGAAAGCTGCAAAAATCTTGTCGCCGGTTTTGCTCCTGAAATACTCGGTGGCTGCCGTATCACCCCCCTTGAGAATCTTACCGGCATCCTGAAAAGACATCTCCTTCAGGGCGGAAGTAAAATAATCGACCGCCTTGGGGGCCGCCTTCTCGGCCGCGCGGTTCATGCTGAGCACAAAACTATCCACTTCTTTTTGAAGCCCGATCTTCCCCAGAACATCGGCGACATTCCTGATTTTTTCAGGCATCAGGATGCGGATAGCCTGGTTGCCGTAATATCCATCGGTGCGGGCAACCGACTTGACGGCCCGATCGGTACCGGTCGCCAAAGCCTCTTTCAAGCCCTTCACAACGGTGCCTTCATCAAGCCCCCCTGCTCCGCTGTTCTGCACAGTCGGCACTCCCAAACCTTTTTTAGTCAGATCACCGAAGAAGTCTGCCCGGCAGACAGACACGGTCAGCAGCAGCAGCACTGCAGACAGAAGAACTCTCTTCATAACGCCCCCTTGTATGTTTGATAATCAGCGTTGTACCCATTAAATTTGCTGAAGCGCTTCTCATTGACGTAATTTCCTGAGCCTGAGCAGTAGAGAGTAGGCTGGTCGCACACCTCTTTTTTGCATTTGATTTCAAACTCTATGAACGTATAGGTACGACTGCCCCCCCTTTGTATAACAAACAGTATCAGTAATCCGTTCTTTTGTAACCCCTGAACAAGCTGTCAGAACAGTTTGAATTCTCCACTAAAACTGCACACCGTTCTATTGAACATTTTCGTTACTGGTTACAGTTACGAGAGAGTGGACTTGTGGTAGGCACTGCTGGAGGCGCACATTAGCCAGTCGGCAGGTCAAAACTCCTCAGTTGAGCTCTCTGTTTCTCTTAACATCCCGTCTTACCATCAGAAATTGCGTTGACGCTGCTCTGTGACGGGTGTATTTTTCATCCAGTCAAAAAAAACAAGTTTCTATCCCATTTTACATCTACGTTTGTTGGTAAAAAACAGATCGAGGGATTGATGAGAAACATTACATTGGCTTTGCTGGTTTCCGTTCTGACAATTTTTCTATCAGCTTGTGGCAATACAGAAACTGGTTTGATCACTAATGATAATACGGGAACAGGTTCAAACACTTCAAAGAGCGTAAATGCTACAAATGCATCAGTAGCTTCCCCCTCATCCCAAACGCAAATTGCACAACTCTACATAGCCAGCTTCAATCGTGTTCCAGATGCTGACGGTCTGGCCTTCTGGGTTAACTCTGTTGCTAACGGTGTTTCTCTGGAGCAGGTTGCCCAGTCCTTTACCAATTCCACGGAATACAAAAGTACCTACTCTGCTTCATTGACCAACAGCGAATATGTAGAGAAAATTTATCTCAACGTATTTGGGCGCCCTTCCGATGCTGGAGGCAAAGCATACTGGGTTGGGCTGCTTGATAACAGAACCCTCACCTGGGGTACCATCATGCAAGCCATGCTGGATGCAGCACATTCCAACGGAAGTTCCGACGGTATCCGACTTGATAACATTACCTCATTTGGTTTATGGGCTTTGAGCAGTGGCTATGATCCAAACCTTGCTACACAATATTTGAGTACCATCACCAGTGATACAGCAACAGTGGCTAATGCAAAAACGTTGCTCGGAAATTCCTCAGCAAATCTGTCCATATCTGTAAGC
>CAXNJF010000156.1:0-4951 GCA_964202585.1 Trichlorobacter sp.
GGCGGCGTTGCCTCGGCTCCGCTCGTTGCTGAAGTCTACCAGCCTGGTCTGGCTTCAGTTGGCCTGCTGCTGGCTATTCTGGGAAATATCTTTGGAACCTACCTGGGCATCCTGAGCGCACAGCTCTGCCGGTTGTTGTAGAAGGAGAACACCATGCAGCGGAGCGGCTGGGGCTGGGATGAACTGAAAACATTGTTGGCGGAAACAGCCGAAAGTTGGCAGTAACAGGTGCCTAACCATCTTGAATTACAATACTATTAATTTGGCACGCAAACTGCTAACAGACAGATGGCACAAAATACATCGGCAAAAGAAGAAACCATCATGATCACTAACAGAATCAAGATGGTCGTTGGCGGCATGACCCACTATGCCAGAGAGCTCAACTACTACGTATGGCCTGTTCGTGCCGGGCAGTAAGTTATTTGATGCTTTAAATGTTTTTAAAGTGAAATAGTGTTGCCAGAAACAGCTGAGTTTCTCCGCAGAGTACCACCGTATCCCAAAAGGAGAGGAAACATATTGGAAAACCCGCACGGCAGACGACAAGTGCGCTTATTTGGCAAAAAAGGCTTGCTATGACTATTGCGGTAGTTACGCAACCTTTGCTATCAATGCCTGATGGCTGCTTGTGAGAAGACACACTCTCTGGACAGATAGACGACGGCAGGATTTGAAACCATACAGAGAGGCGCTACAGAGGTCTGCTACAATCACAATCTCAAGCAACACAACAAGGAGACACTATGAACAGGAAAATGATACTGGCAGTTGCACTGTTTTTAGCCCTGGGTATCTTGCAGGGTACTGCCGCAGCAGGTTTTAATCCGCTTGACAACGGAACCGTAACCGATCCGGCAACCAATCTGGTCTGGCTCAAGAACGCCAACTGTTTTGGCAGCGTAACCTCGTTTAATACTGCATGGGCCAAGGCCAAGGCACTGGCTACTGGTGCCTGCGGCCTGAGTGACGGGTCAGCTGCTGGAGACTGGCGACTACCCACCAGCAATGAATTAGTCTCCCGGTATGCCAACAAGACGGGATTCAGCAACATTCAGGAAGGTGGCTACTATTGGTCCATGACTGCCGACGAGAAGTGCGAATTTCTTGTCGTAGATATGAAGACCGGCAAAACTCGCAACTGCGTTGACGGCACCTATATCTGGCCGGTTCGGGCAATAAAGAAATAGCCCTGTTTTCCGTTGCAAGTTGCCACGCCAGCGCACGGACAAAGGATGCCTGAAAGGCTGTGACCGTAGCAGACTGATGCAGGTTGCAGAAAAGGCCTGTGCACCGATCGAATCCATCCACCACGAAGCAGGCTCCATGACGCCGGACAAAGTGTTTCAGGCCCTGCTTGCAGCGGATGCAATCGGTAACTTCAGAAAACCTGTGGCACGATAAAGCGAGCGGAGAAATTACCGTGTGAAGGGACTTCCGGATGAGCAATAACCCGCTCGACCACCTGCTTGACCGCCTGATTGCCGTTACCGAAGAACTCTCACAAGGGCGCTTTGGCCAGTACGATGACCTGTTTGAACTGACCAAAAGCGGCCAGTACCCTCCTCTGGTCGCCCGTCTGGCCGAGTCCTTCGGCATGATGGCGGTCAAGATTGAGGGACGCGAGTTTCATCTGGAAAAGCTCATCGAAGAACTGCGTAGCACTGAAATCCAGCTGAGAGCCGCCAGAGAGCAACTGACCCGCGAGAACAGCACGCTGAAGAGAAATCTGCGCCGCACCTTCCCCTTTTCATCCATACTTGGCGCCAGTCAACCGGTCAGAGAGTTGATTGCCAAGGCAGAACGAATCGCTGACTCCCGCCTTTCTGTGATCCTTTCCGGCGAAACCGGCACCGGTAAGGAGCTGTTTGCCAAGGCGATCCACTTTAACAGCCCCCGCAGCGCCAAACCGTTTGTGGCGATCAACTGTTCCGCAATCCCTGAAGCCCTCTTTGAAAGCGAGATGTTTGGCATTGAAAAAGGAGTAGCCACCGGGGTGGAAGCGAGGATTGGCAAGGTGGAGCAAGCCCAGGGAGGCACCCTTTTTCTGGATGAGGTGGGGGAGATGCCGCTGCAGTTGCAGGTCAAGATGTTACGGCTGCTGGAGGAGCGTACCCTGGAGCGGGTCGGCAGCCGCAACGCCATTCCGGTTGACCTGCGGATCATTGCCGCAACCAACCGCGACCTGAAACATGAGATCGCCGCCGGCGCCTTCCGTGAAGACCTGTTTTATCGTCTGAAAGGTGTTGAACTGAGGATTCCTCCCCTGCGCGAGCGGAAAGACGACATTATCCTGCTGGCCCGCCACTTTCTGGAAAGCTGGGGCCGTAGCTGCGGCAGACCGGCAATGCGCTTTTCCAGAGAGGCGCTTGAACAGCTGCGCAGGTATCCCTGGCCCGGCAATGTACGCGAACTGGATAACGAAATTGAGCGGGCAGTGGCCCTAGCCTATACTGATACGGTTACGCCGGCTGACCTTTCCGAAGCAGTACAACAGGTTCAAACCGCTAAACCATCAGGTGTCGTGCCGTTGAAAGATTCTGAAAAGCAGTTGATCGAGCGGGCGCTCAGGGAAGCAGATGGTAACAAAACCCATGCAGCAGAGCGGCTGGGGTTGAGCCGCGAGGGACTACGCAAGAAACTGAAACGACTTGGGATGGAGTGAACTGAAAACTACCACGAAGGACAGGAATGATGAAATGCGTAAAAAATGTCGTTACCAAGCTGATTTTGTTTGCCGTGCTGCTGATGTCCGGCTGCGCTGAACAGTCTTCCGACATGGTCGGTACGGTTATCACCGGGAACCAGTTGCTGGTGGCAGTGGCTGAGTCGCGGGACAGCTCTATGGTGAAGATCTACGCCCTGGAACGTAGTTCCGGTGGTTGGGAACTGCGCACCGGGCCACTGCCGGGGATCATCGGCCGGAACGGCTTTGCTCCGCCAGGGGAAAAACGGGAAGGGGATGGCCGTGCGCCCACCGGACTGTTTCCCCTGGAATCGGCCTTTGGCTATGCCGCCTTCATCGACAGCAGGATGCCATACCGGCAGGCAACCGAGAATGACCTGTGGGTTGATGATGTCCAGTCACCGGATTACAACACCTGGGTAACACGGGGCCAAACCAGCGCAACATCTTTTGAAGTAATGAAACTGGCGGACAACCGTTACCGCCACGGGCTGGTGATCGGTTATAACCGCAATCCGATTATCAAGGGGTACGGCAGCGGGATTTTCGCCCATGCCTGGTTGGAAGACGGCTACACCACCTCTGGCTGTGTCGCGTTTGATGAATCAGAACTGATCAAGATCCTTGCCTGGCTCGATCCGGCCAAACAGCCGCAGATACTGATGGGAACCCGGCAGGATCTGGCAGCGTTTCCCGGTCTGCCCCTGCTGCCGCCGGGTACGGATCAACCGGGCCTGGTTGAACGACAGATCAGGGCTGATCTGGCCGGATTACAGGAAAGGAGCGTTGAGTATCGCGCTGATGATGGTTTCTTTGGCATGGCTCTGGCAGTTCCGGCTGCAGTAAGCACCACCATGAAGACCAAAAACAGCTGGCGTGAGGGCTGCCCGGTACCGATCAGCGACCTGAGCTACCTGAAGCTGACCCACTGGGGCTTTGACGGCCAGCCCAGGGTTGGTGAACTGGTGGTACACAAAAAGCTGGCGCTGCCGGTCGTTAAAGCCTTTGCCGATCTCTTTCAGTCCCGCTTCCCGATTGAGCGGATGGAGCTGATCGATCAGTATGACGGCAGTGATGACCGCTCCATGGAGGCCAATAACAGCTCGGCCTTCAACTGCCGCGATATCACCGGCAAGCCGGGGCTCTGGTCCAAACACAGTTACGGTGGGGCAATCGACATCAATCCGCTGCAGAACCCCTACGTTTCTCCCAAGAGCGAACCGCTCAAGGCTATGGGCTGGGACGGGATCGAAGACAAAGGGGTATTCCTCAGTCGTAACGGCTACAACAGCCCCTCACCGGCCTTCACGTTTTGTACTGCACGGCCGGCTGACTGCCTGGTGCTGCCGCCGGCCGGATCCGCGTATGTTGACCGCAGTCTGCCGGTAGCGGGCTACCTGCTGCCCGGATCAGCGGCAGTCAAAGCCTTCACCGACCGGGGCTTTGACTGGGGTGGAACCTGGGGACGACTGCTGGATTATCAGCATTTTGAGTATGACACGGCAAAACTGCTGGAGAAATGATGCAATGCAAAACCGGCCCTGGAAGCCGATAATGAACCGGAACCATCACCCTTGACAGCCAGACAACCCTGCCAGCAACCGCCACCATTGTTGGCGGCAACTGATGAAAGTTGGCGCCTGCAGAAAGTGAATAGTTACTTAATTCAGTAGGTTAAGATCTGGCACGGTCACTGCATAATTCAATCTTTAGCGTTAGAGGAAACTGATGCCGTCCCACAAGGAGCCAACCATGAAAAAACTGTCTATTGATCGTAACGACACAACCAAACAGGAGGAAGTCATGAGTAAACGGTATTCACTGAACAAGCTTGTTGTAACAGCCACATTCCTGGCGGCAGTTGCCGCATCGCCCCTTTGGGCAACAGAGTACAAACCGGCCAGCGCAGAATGCAAGGCATGTGTCACCAACTGCGTGATGAACGAGACCGGCGGCAAGGTGTTTGATGCCTGCTTCACCCCCATCTGGATTAAGCCCCCAGGCGACTGCAATGCCAAGTGTCCCGATGTCAACCGCAACACATTGCGGTCGGAGTTGTGGAGAGCGGCCCGGGAAAAGTGCGAGGCTGATCTTGCTCCCTGTCTGCAGGCTGCTAAGGATGACAACAAGAAAATACTGCTCTGCCGTGGTGAAGAGGCTTCATGCAAGCAGCGCACAAGTCGCTTCATGGATCCCAAATAGCAATGTTCAGGCTGTTTCTGCGCAGTGGATCTGCAGCGCTGATTGCCTTCTTTATCTCGGTAA
>CAXNJF010000157.1:0-4943 GCA_964202585.1 Trichlorobacter sp.
AAGGAATCCAACGGCAGTCTCAAGGTCGGCATCGTCAGTGACAAGGGACTTCCTTTTTCTGCAATTCAACACGGCAGGCTGGTCGGCTTCGATATTGAACTGATGGAACGGTTTGCCGCCCACCTCGGCAAACGGCTGGAGTTCAAGGACATGGAGTTTGGCGGACTGATTGTTGCCGCAGCAACCGGAAAGGTCGATCTGGTTGCCAGCACCATGATGGTTACTGAGGAACGCAAGAAGCAGATCAATTTTTCTGATCCTTACTACTCACTGGCCACCAGTATCGTAGCGCTCAAAAGAAATACCGTTGCGGGTGCTGCCAGCAGCAATACTATGAGCACGAGCCCGGCAGTGCTTTTCAAAGGGATTGCCACCAGCTTCCACAGTAACATTCTCCATGAAAAACGCTTCCTGCTGATACTTGACGGGCTGAAGACGACCGTCATCATCTCCATTCTGGCCAGCCTCGGTGGCACCCTGTTGGGGGCACTGGTCTGCTTTATGCGGATGTCCGGAAATGCTGCTATAAACATTCCGGCAAAGATCTATATCTCAATTTTACGGGGCACCCCCGTACTTGTACTTTTGATGCTGATATTTTATGTGGTATTTGCTTCGGTAGATATCGACCCGGTCTTCGTTGCGGTGATAGCCTTCGGGATGAACTTTGCCGCATACGTTTCTGAAATATTCAGGTCCGGCATTGAAGGGATCGACAAGGGTCAGACCGAAGCCGGAATCTCTCTGGGGTTTACCAAAGTCCAGACCTTCATCCACATAATTCTGCCGCAAATGGTGCAACGGGTGCTGCCGGTCTACAAGGGGGAATTCATTTCGCTGGTCAAGATGACCTCCATTGTCGGCTACATAGCGGTACAGGATCTGACCAAGGCCAGCGACATCATCCGCAGCCGCACCTTTGACGCCTTCTTCCCGCTGGTTATGGTGGCGGTACTCTATTTTATGATCTCCTGGTTACTGCTCCAGGTGCTTGAATTTGCAGAGCGCTCGTGTGACCCGAAGCAGAAAAACAGAAAGGTGTGCACCCCATGATCAAAGTAGAACACCTTTCAAAAAGATTTGGGAACCTTACCGTTCTCAGCGATATCTCGACCACCGTCTGCAAAGGTGAAGTCATCTCCATTATCGGCCCCTCCGGTACCGGCAAAAGCACCTTTCTGCGCTGTCTCAACCTGTTGGATCAGCCCAGCGGCGGATCGATACTGATCGACGGGGTTGACCTGCTGGACAAACATACCGATGTACCGAAGATTCGGCAGAAAATGAACATGGTCTTTCAATCCTTCAACCTGTTTTCCCATCTTACCGCTCTGGAAAATCTGACTATCGGCCAGACCAGATTGCACGGAATGGGTAAAAACGAAGCCGAACAGAAGTCACATGAACTGCTCAAGCTGGTGGGACTTGCTGAAAAGGCAAACGCCTATCCTGACGAACTTTCCGGCGGCCAGAAACAACGGGTGGCCATTGCGCGCTGTCTGGCCATGGAACCGGAGATCATCCTGTTTGATGAGCCGACCTCAGCCCTGGACCCGACCATGGTCAGCGAGGTGCTGGCGGTTATCCGTCGTCTGGCAAAAGATGGCATGACCATGCTGATCGTGACCCACGAGATGGATTTTGCGCGGGATGTCTCCAGCCGTGTGTTTTATATGGATGAAGGTGGCATCTATGAGGAAGGCACGCCTCAGCAGATCTTTGAACAACCGCAACGCGAGAAAACCAGGGCGTTCATCAATCGGGTCCGCAGCTTTAACTATCAGATAACCGGCCCTGATTACGACCTGTATGCCATGAATGCCGAAATTGAAATTTTTTGTGAACGGCAGATCCTGCCCAGACGAACCAGGCACAACCTGCTGCTGCTGGTTGAGGAACTGCTTCAGCTGCACCAGCCGCTCATGAGCACAACAGCCCTTGAGTTGTCCATTGCCCATTCTGAAAAACATGATACTCTTGAGATTATGCTGGAAAACAGCGGCAAA
Source organism: Trichlorobacter sp. (assembly GCA_964202585.1). Lineage (GTDB taxonomy): Bacteria > Desulfobacterota > Desulfuromonadia > Geobacterales > Pseudopelobacteraceae > Trichlorobacter. The sequence continues at coordinate 2,007 of CAXNJF010000157.1, forward strand.
GCGCTCAACCCGCTGGAGAATACGCTTCAGGGCGATGATCTGGGTCTGAAGATCATTACCGGACTGACTGAATCCATCACCTATCAACGACTGAACAACAAAAACAGGGTTACCCTGCTCATGAACTGAATCCAAACTGCATCGAAAGGCAGTTACAACAGACAAAGGAGAAAAACAAATGGATATCCAGACCCAGAAGGAAGCAAATGCCACTGTACTCACCCTGTCCGGCAGGATGGACGCCGTCACTGCACCTGAGTTTGAAGGGGTGATAAAACAGCTGATTGCAGACAACATCACCAGTTTTGTGGTTGATTTTCAGGGGCTTGACTACATCAGTAGTGCTGGTTTACGGGCACTGCTTGCCACAGCAAAGCTGCTGAAAGGCAAGGGAGGCCAGCTCCGTTTTGCCAACATCACGGGCACCGTCAAAGAGGTCTTTGACATCTCCGGCTTCGGGTCCATCTTCCAGATGCATGACTCGGTGGCAGCCGCATTAGCCGAAATAAGCTGATGCATCATGACATTCGAGACGCTGACGACTAATGCCCTGATAGAAAATCTTGACGCGGTCATTGCCTTTGCCGAAGACCGTGCCGAACAGTTTGGTCTGGACACAAAAAAGAAATTTGGTTTGTTGATCGCCGTTGAAGAGGCCTTTGTCAATGTCTGCCATTATGCCTACCCGCAAACGCCAGGCACAGTGTCAGTTACCTGTGGATCCGAGGGCGAAGCCTTTGTGGTTGAGATCGCTGATCATGGTGAGCCGTTTGATGTCCTGTCACTGCCGGATCCGGATATAACCGCTGATATCATAGATCGTGAGATTGGCGGTCTTGGGGTCTTTTTTATCCGTAAGCTGACCAACGATGTCAGCTACCGCCGGGAAGAGGGACGGAATATCCTGCGGATGGTACTCCACAAAGCATTACCAGGCTAATGGATCTGGACTCCAGGTTCGCCCCCGCTCACCCTGCAGCCTACGAAACGCGAGGTGAGCGGAGTCGAACCACCCCCTCCCCAACGTTTCATGCTCCCTTTGAAAAGTTCCTTGCCTTTCACCTGTTGATGTTTTTCCTGACATTACATCATAGCCCTGATTTTATAAGATGAGGTGGCACCAGATGAAACCAGACGCACCTGCATCACCCCATAACAGCCGCATCTACTTTCAGCGGGATACAGAACGGGATCTGGAAAGCGCAGAACGGTAAGCACTCTGCAGCTCCTGAACCTGCTACAACGCAGCCGAACGGGTTGCCCCCTACTTTATTCACATGGAGATTGAACATGGCAGACACCGCTTCCAGAATCATACCAACCGATCCGCTTTTCAGTTCTCAGTGGCACCTGTACAACACCGGCCAGATAAACGGCGCCGTGGCCGGTTATGACATCAACGTCACACCGGTTTGGGGTGATTATACCGGCAGAGGTGTTTTGATCGCAGCCATAGATGATGGTTTTGATGAAACCCATCCCGATCTGGTGAACAATTACCGGAAAGATATATCATGGGATCTTGGACTTAACAGACAAGGCGCCGCAGCAGTCGGGGCGGGTGACAAACATGGAATGTCCGTGGCCGGACTGATTGTCGAGACGGCCAATAACGGTATCGGCGGCGTTGGCGTTGCCTGGGGCGCCCAACTGGTCGGGTATCGCAGCAGTTTGATCAAGAGCAATATCGTTTCAGATTTCAGCAATGCTGTGTCCAGAATGCTGACTGCCGGAGCAGCGGTTTCATCAAACAGCTGGGGAATAATGGATACCCCCTTTGACGCTCAGGGCAGCCAGGCAGAACTTGTATTGGCAACGTACAAACTTGCTTCGCAAGGGCGCAATGGCCTGGGGATCGTGACACTTTTTTCCGCAGGAAATGATCGGCAAGTTGGCGCTGACACCAACTATGATCCCACCAACAACCTTCCCTTTGCCATTTCAGTGGCGGCTTCCAAGGCTAACGGGCTGATTACCGGTTACTCAACCCCCGGCGCCAGTGTGCTGGTAACAGCCCCCGGTTCAGATCCTGCATCAATTGTAACGACAGACCGCCTGGGGACTGCGGGGTACAACACGGCTGCAGGAACCGTCGGCAACTACACGGACACTTCCGAGTCAGCCTTTAACGGCACCTCGGCCTCGTCCCCCATAGCTGCCGGCGTGGTTGCCCTGATGCTGCAAGCCAACCCTAACCTGGGGTATCGGGATGTGCAGGAGATTCTTGTTTATTCCTCAAAACGAGCCGTATTTCTAAATCAGGACGGTGTGGAAACAACCTTTAACACGGCAAAGAATTGGAACGGTGGCGGACTGCTCACCGGCCACGATTTCGGTTTCGGCAACATCGATACCCTTGCCGCAGTGCGGCTGGCTGAAACCTGGCAAAAGAGCAGTACCATCAGTAACCTGAAAATTCTGGATGGCAGCGTCCTGCAGAAAAGCATGAGTGTGGCTGCCGGGGCAGAAGCCGTTGCCAAGGCACATTTTACCACGAATGCCCGGGTTGAACAGATGACGGTTACCATTGACCTGGATGCGACCCGCCTGCAGGATCTGAAGCTGGAACTGATCGCCCCCGGTGGCACCTCAAGCACACTGATTAACTATCCCCAGCCAACAGATACCGATGGTAAGGCTGCCAATCTGCCCACGCATGTCAGCTACACTCTTGATACGGTACGTGACTGGGGGGAAGCCCTGGCCGGAGAATGGACGATCAAGGCCACTAACAAGATTACCGGCTCCGCTGTGACACTGAACAACTGGTCCATCAAGGCCTACGTCGCCGATGCAGCCATCCCGCAAGCGCAGATTTTTACAGACGAGTTCAGCACGTTCATCACTCTGCAAACCGGGCGGACAACACTGGCCTCAGCCAATGGTACGCAAATCAATGCTGCCGCTGTCACTTCGGCTTCCACACTAGACCTTTCA
>CAXNJF010000158.1:0-4919 GCA_964202585.1 Trichlorobacter sp.
CGTTCGGCATGATCCCCTGACAGCAGCAGCCTGCTGAACCTGCTGCGGAAAAGATCGATGACCGGTTCAAGCAGTGGCCTGCCACCCAGTTCCAGAAAAGCCTTGTCCTGCCCCATTCTGCGACTTTTACCGCCAACCAGAATGACGCCGGTAATGGTGTCACATCGTTGATTACTCATCAGTACTGATTCCTGTAATAGTGGCACTCACAAAAACAGTTATAAAATGAAACGGAATTTTATTTTAATTTTAAATAAATACAGATGTGTCCGCCTGTTAAAAGGTGTGCCCCACGATAGCTGACAGATGCTGATGCGTCAACCTTTTGAAAACTGCTGTCTGTTAAGTGTGAATAAATCTTATTCTGATTGACAGATACCGGTCATATTGTTTATGAATACACCGAGTATAAATGCTGTTCTATTGAAATTCAGGGTCGAAAATTGATGTAAATCCAAAAGTATCCCATCTCCGAGTCGCACCGCCTAAAGAAGTGGTTTCCATGGCGTGCGACCTGCGGGTGTCGCGGGAAACGGCGGCGCCCTCCTTTTCTTGAAAAGGGGATGGTTGGCATCGGCAACGATTACAACCATTAACAAAGGAGGTAAAAGATGACGGTATCGAGGCGAGACTTTTTCAAGCTCTCCGGCACCGGTCTGGCTGCAGCCGCATTCGGCTTCAGTCTGGCTCCGGTGGAGGCAAAGGCGGGGGATCTGCCGATCCTGTACGCCAGGCAGACCACCAGTATCTGCCCCTACTGCGGTGTGGGCTGTGGCCTGATTGTCCACACCCAGCGGGGTGAGATCATCAATGTCGAGGGTGACCCGGATCACCCGATCAACGAAGGGGCACTCTGCCCCAAGGGCGCTTCCGTTTATCAGCTGCGGGATAACAAGGCTCGCCTGACCAGGCCGCTCTACCGTGCAGCCGGGGCCAGCGAGTGGAAAGAGGTCTCCTGGGACTGGACTATTGATGAAATAGCCAAGAAGATCAAGAAGACCCGCGACACTACCTTTATGGCCACCAGCAAGATCAAGGTGAATGATGTTGAGGTGGAGGCTGTGGTGAACCGGACCATGGGTATGGCTTCGGTAGGCAGCGCTGCGCTGGACAATGAAGAATGCTACGTGTATCAAAAATTCCTCAGGGGGTTAGGTCTGGTGTACATTGAACACCAGGCCCGTATTTGACACAGCGCAACGGTAGCGGCTCTGGCAGAGTCGTTTGGACGCGGTGCAATGACGAACCACTGGATTGACCTGAAGAACTCTGATGTGATCCTGATCATGGGTGCAAACCCGGCAGAAAATCACCCGCTCTCCTTCCGCTGGATCATGAAAGCCAAGGATGCAGGGGCCAAGGTGATTGTGATTGATCCCCGTTTTACCCGCAGCGCCTCAAAGGCAGACCTGTATGCGCCACTGCGCTCCGGAACCGATATTGCTGTTCTGGGCGGGATGATCAACTATATCATCCAGAACAAGGCCTGGTTTGATGAGTATGTGAAGCAGTACACCAATGCCACCTATCTGGTGAACGGTGATTTTAAAATGCCGGGAGAGCTGGCAGGGCTTTTCTCCGGGTATGATCCCCAAAAACGCAGCTATGATCCAAAGGCATGGTCGTTCCAGAAAAATGCTGATGAGAGCATAAAGAAGGATATGACCCTGCAGGATCCCAACTGTGTCTTCCAGTTGCTGAAAAAGCATTATTCCCGCTACACTCCTGAGCTGGTTTCCCGTATCAGCGGCATGCCAAAGGAAAAGCTGCTTGAGCTGTACAAGCTGTATGCCTCCACCGGTGCGCCGGACAAGGCAGGAACCTCCATGTATGCTATGGGCTGGACCCAGCATACCGTAGGCAGCCAGAACATCCGTGCCATGTCCATTATCCAGCTTCTGCTGGGAAATATGGGGGTGGCCGGCGGCGGCATCAATGCCCTGCGTGGTGAAGCCAATGTGCAGGGGTCCACTGACCAGGGGCTGCTGTTCCATATCCTGCCCGGTTATATACCGGTTCCCACGGCAGATCTGAAGGATCTTGCCGCCTATAACGAAAAGCACACTCCCAAGAGCAAAGACCCGCAGAGCGCCAACTGGTGGCAGAACCGTCCCAAATATATCACCAGCTATCTGAAGGCGATCTACGGCGCCAAGGCCACCAAAGAGAATGACTTTGCCTACGCCATGCTGCCCAAGCTTGATCCGGGGATGAACGGTTCCTGGATGACCATTTTTGACACTATGTACAAGGGCAAGCTGAAGGGGTTCTTTGCCTGGGGGCAGAACCCTGCCTGCTCGGGCCCTAACTCCAACAAGACCCGCAAGGCCCTGTCAAAGCTGGAGTGGATGGTTACCGTCAATATTTTTGATAACGAGACCGCCTCATTCTGGAAAGGTCCGGGTATGGATCCGGCCCAGATCAAGACCGAGGTGTTCCTGCTGCCTGCTGCCGCCTCCTTTGAAAAGGAAGGCAGCGTATCCAACTCCGGTCGCTGGACCCAGTGGCGCTATGCTGCGGTCAAGCCGCTCGGCAAGAGCAAGCCGGATGCCGAGATCATTCACGAGCTGTACCAGAAGTTGAAGGGGATGTATGCCAGGGAAGGGGGAGCCCTGCCGGAGCAGTTGCTGAACCTGACCTGGAACTACGGCTTCAAGAAGGCAGACGGATCAATGAGCGCCCTTGATCCCCATCTGGTTGCCAAGGAGATTAACGGCTACTTCCTTGATGATGTGGAGGAGAAACCGAAACCGGGTGCCCCGCCGCCAAAACCGGTCCCGGGAGCAGCGCCGGGCGGGAAGAAGCTCCTGGGCAAGAAAGGCGAGCTGATCCCTGGTTTTGCCCTCCTGCAGGCCGACGGCAGCACCTCATGCGGTAACTGGATTTACTGTCAGAGTTACAACGAGAAGGGAAACATGATGGCCCGCAGGGGCAAGAAAGACCCCACCGGTCTGGGTCTCTTTCCTGAGTGGTCCTGGTGCTGGCCGGTCAACCGGAGGATCATCTACAACCGCGCCTCCTGCAACCCGGACGGCAAGCCGTACAACGTCAAAAAGGCGGTTGTCTACTGGAACCCGGCAGCGGTTCAGCCCACCGGGGCTTTGGGAGCCTGGGTGGGAGATGTGCCTGACGGTCCCTGGCCGCCGATGTCCAATGAGAAGGAAGGCAAGAAGCCGTTCATCATGAAGGCTGACGGTGTTGCCTCAATCTTTGGCACCGGGATGCGCGAAGGTCCGTTCCCGGAACATTACGAACCGCTGGAATGCCCTCTTGCCGAAAACATGATGTCAAAACAGATGACCAATCCGGCCATCAAGCTGTTCAAGGACCCGGCGGTAAAAGAGGATGTCGTGGCGTCCTGTGATCCGCGCTTTCCGTATGTTGCCAGCACCTATCGGGTGACCGAGCACTGGCAGACCGGGGTTATGACCCGTAACACCCCGTGGCTGCTTGAGCTGCAACCACGCCTGTTTATTGAGATGAGTCTGGAGCTTGCCAAAGAAAAGTCAATCAAGAACGGGGATGTAATTGAGGTTTCCTCCGCCAGAGGCGCTGTTGAGGCGATTGCCATTGTGACGCCGCGCTTCAAGCCGTTCAAGATCGGCGATCAGGTTGTCCATCAGGTTGGTATGCCCTATTGCTATGGCTGGACAACACCGAATGCCGGAGATTCCGTTAACCTGCTGACCCCGACAGTCGGGGATGCCAATACCATGATTCCTGAATCCAAGGCCTTCATGGTCGGCATCAAGAAAAGGGGGTAAGCCATGGCCACGACACAAGAACCGTTCAACATTGACAAGCGCAAAGGGTTTCTGGTTGATACCTCCCGCTGCATCGGCTGCCGTTCCTGTCAGGTTGCCTGCAAGCAGTGGAACAAACTGCACGCTGACAAGACAACCAACATCGGAACCTTTGAGAACCCCCGTGACCTGACTCCGGCACTGTTCAACCGGATTCACTTTATAGAGAAGGAAGCCACAGACGGCAGCATGACCTGGCGCTTCCTGAACGAACGTTGCATGCATTGCGGTGATGCGGGCTGCATCAAGGTCTGTCCCTCAGGAGCACTGACCAAAACCAAAGACGGGATAGTGGTCTATGACAAGGAAAAGTGCATTTCCTGTAAATACTGTGTTTCAGCCTGTCCTTTCAACATTCCGCGTTATGACGATGACGGCAAGGTTTCAAAATGCCACCTCTGTACAGACCGGATTTCAGGCGGACTTACCCCGGCCTGTGCAAAGGCCTGCCCGACCGAGGCGCTCAAGTTTGGCAACCGGGATGCGCTGGTGGCTTCAGCCAAGGCAGCCAAAAAGACCCTGTATGGCGAGAGCGACCTGAACGGCCTGGGGGTGGTCTATGCCCTGGAAGGACCGCCTGACCAGTATGGACTGCCGAATAATCCCAGTATACCGTTCTCTATTTTCCTCTGGAAAGATGTCATCAAGCCGCTGGGTATCCTCGGTTTCTGGGGCAGTATCGGCGCCATGCTGCTGCACTATGTCACCATAGGCCCCAAGAAGATTGACGAGGATCATCATGAGGAGAAGGAGGCCGGCAATGAATAAGAATCGTATTGAACGTTTCAGTACCAAGGAACGTGTGCTGCACTGGGTGGTAACCCTGACCTTTTTCACCCTTGTGCTGACCGGTCTTGGACTTTTCTCCCCGATGTTCAGAGGTTTTTTCCTGCTGTTTGGCGGCGGTCAGAATGCTATCCTGGTGCATAAGGTTGCCGGTGTGATCTTCTTCTTTGCCTCAATCAGGCTTTACTTCCAGAACAGGAAGGAAATATCAAACCTGACGGAAAATGACTGGAACTGGATCAGAAAGAAGGGCTGTTATCTGTCCAAGGAGGATTGCCAGTTCAATATGGACAAGTACAATCCCGGACAGAAACTGTTTGCGCTCAGCAT
>CAXNJF010000159.1:0-4918 GCA_964202585.1 Trichlorobacter sp.
GTAAACGCTTCTATGGAACTCAGAGCCGAAGAGATCAGCGAGATCATCAAGAAACAGATCAATGAGTATGGCAAGGAGGTAGAGGTATCGGAAACCGGTACCATTATCTCAATCGGAGACGGTATTGCCCGTATCCACGGCCTGGCCGGTGCCATGGCAGGAGAGTTGCTGGAATTCCCCGGCGGCGTATCCGGCATGGTTCTCAACCTTGAGGAAGACAACGTCGGTGCCGCCATTCTTGGTGAATTTGCCGAGATCAAGGAAGGGGACACGGTCAAGCGTACCGGTAGAATTACCGAGGTGCCTGTCGGTGATGCTCTGATTGGTCGCGTTGTTAACGCCATAGGCCAGCCTATCGATGGCAAGGGGCCGATTAACACCAGCACCTTTAGCAAGGTTGAGATCAAGGCACCTGGTATTGTTGCCCGTAAATCGGTCCATCAGCCGATGGCCACCGGCCTCAAGGCGATTGACTCAATGGTTCCGATTGGTCGTGGCCAGCGGGAGTTGATCATTGGTGACCGTCAGACCGGCAAGACCGCTGTTGCCATCGATACGATCATCAACCAGAAGGGCGGCGATGTTGTCTGTATCTATGTTGCCATTGGCCAGAAGCGTTCAACAGTTGCCCAGGTTGTTTCCAAACTGACCGAGCACGGCGCAATGGATTACACCATTGTTGTTGCCGCCACCGCATCCGAATCTGCCCCGCTGCAGTTTATTGCTCCATACACCGGCGTAACCATGGGCGAGTTCTTCCGTGACAACAAGAAGCACGCCCTGATCATCTATGATGACCTTTCCAAACAGGCTGTTGCGTATCGCCAATTGTCCTTGTTGCTGCGTCGTCCGCCAGGCCGCGAAGCATATCCGGGTGACGTTTTCTATCTGCACAGCCGTCTGCTGGAGCGTGCCTGCAAGCTGTCCGATGAGTGTGGCGCTGGTTCATTGACCGCTCTGCCGATCATCGAGACTCAGGCTGGTGACGTTTCCGCATACATTCCGACCAACGTTATTTCAATTACCGATGGTCAGATCTACCTTGAATCAGACCTGTTCTTCTCCGGCGTTCGTCCGGCGATCAACGTCGGTCTCTCGGTTTCACGGGTTGGTGGCTCTGCACAAACCAAATCAATGAAACAGGTTGCCGGTACACTGCGTCTGAACCTGGCGCAGTATCGTGAAATGGCTGCCTTTGCCCAGTTTGGTTCCGATCTGGACAAGGCTACCCAAATGCAGCTTGCCCGTGGTGAGCGTCTGGTTGAGATTCTCAAGCAGCCCCAGTATCGTCCGGTTCCCAATGAGAAGCAGGTTATGATCATCTTTGCTGCCAACAACGGCTACCTGGATGATTACCCGATCTCGGCACTCAAGCGGTATGAAACAGAAATGTACGCATTCTTTGATAACCGTCAGGCAGATCTGCTCGCTGAACTGCGTGAGAAGCAGGCAATCGGTGATGACCTGAAGGCGAAGCTGGTTAGTGCCCTTGATCAGTTCAAGAAGGAATTTACCGCTTAAACAAGGACGGTTTGAGACATGGCGAGCCTAAAAAGCATTAAAAAACGGATTGTATCCGTAAAAAATACGCGCCAGATAACCAAAGCCATGAAGATGGTTTCGGCTGCCAAACTTCGTCGCGCACAGGAAAACGTGGTGGCTGCACGCCCCTACGCCCAGAAAATGGGTGAAGTGCTCCAATCTTTGGCAGGCAATCTGGAAGGTGATCAGCATCCGTTGCTTGAAAAACGGGAAGCAAAGAAGCTGCTCTTGATTGTTGTTACCTCCGATAGAGGCCTGTGCGGCGGTTTTAACTCAAACCTCTGCAAGGCAGGTGAGCGGTACATCAAGGAAAAGCAAGCCGAGTTCGAGCAGGTTTCGATCATGACGATCGGCCGTAAAGGGTATGAGTTTCTTAAAAGTCGCCATACTGTCTACAAAAACTTCTCCAACATTATTTCAAAGCCTAACTATCAGGCAGCAGCGATGCTGGCTCAGGACGTGATTGATGGCTACCTTGCCGAAGAATATGACCAGGTAGTGATGTTGTTCAACGCCTTCCGTACCGTCATGACGCAAGATATAACCTTCCAGCAGTTGCTGCCGATCATCCCTGAAGAAAAGGGGGCTGCTGATGAGGCAGGTGTTGAGTATATCTATGAGCCATCGGTTGATGACCTGCTTTCCCAGATATTGCCCAAAAATATTGAAGTGCAGATCTTCAAAGCGATGCTTGAATCAGTGGCAGGTGAGCATGGCGCACGTATGACCGCCATGGACAGTGCATCCAAGAACGCCAACGAAATGATTGGCAAGCTGACCCTCCAGTACAACCGGGCGCGGCAGGCTGCGATTACCACCGAACTGATGGAGATCATTTCCGGATCCGAATCGATCAAGGGATAACCAAGTAACGAATAACTATATGAGGCCCCAGGGCCGCAGGAGGACATGGTTCCATGAGTCAAAATATCGGTAAAATTTCACAGGTTATCGGCGCAGTTATTGACGTCGAATTCGAACCCGGTAAATTGCCGGAGATCTACCACGCTCTCAGGGTGTCAAATCCGGCCATTGATGACCGTGAAAATAACCTGGTGCTTGAAGTAGCCCAGCACCTGGGTGAGAACTCCGTTCGTACCATCGCCATGGACTCCACTGACGGTCTCAAGCGAGGCCAGGTGGTTATTGATACCGGCAAGCAGATCTGCGCGCCGGTAGGCCGCAAGACTCTTGGCCGGATCATGAACGTTATCGGCGAGCCGGTTGACGAAATGGGGCCGATCGGCAATGAAAAAGAGTACGCTATCCACCGTGAAGCGCCTGCTTTTGAAGACCAGTCAACCAAGGTTGAAGCTTTTACCACCGGCATCAAGGTTGTTGACCTGCTAGCTCCGTATGCACGGGGTGGCAAGATCGGTCTGTTCGGTGGTGCCGGCGTCGGCAAGACCGTTCTGATCATGGAACTGATTAACAACATCGCCAAGCAGCACGGTGGTTACTCCGTCTTCGCCGGTGTTGGCGAGCGTACCCGTGAAGGGAACGACCTCTGGATGGAGATGAAAGAGTCCGGCGTTCTTGACAAGGCTGCTCTGGTGTACGGTCAGATGAACGAGCCCCCAGGTGCCCGTGCACGGGTCGCGCTGACCGCACTTTCAGTTGCTGAATATTTCCGTGATGAAGAGAATCAGGATGTACTTCTGTTTATTGACAACATCTTCCGCTTTACCCAGGCAGGTTCCGAAGTTTCCGCCCTTCTGGGCCGGATCCCTTCAGCCGTTGGTTATCAGCCTACGCTGGCAACTGAAATGGGTGAGCTGCAAGAGCGGATTACTTCTACCAAAAAGGGCTCCATTACCTCGGTTCAGGCGATCTACGTTCCAGCTGACGACTTGACTGACCCGGCTCCGGCAACCGCCTTTGCCCACCTGGATGCAACAACGGTTCTTTCCCGGCAGATTGCCGAGCTTGGTATCTATCCCGCAGTGGACCCGCTTGACTCCACTTCACGGATTCTTGATCCCCAGGTTATCGGCGATGAGCATTACGCTGTAGCCCGTTCAGTACAGTATGTGCTGCAGAAGTATAAGGATCTTCAGGACATCATCGCAATTCTTGGTATGGATGAATTGTCTGAAGAAGATAAGCTGGTTGTTGCCCGTGCCCGTAAAATACAGCGTTTCCTGTCACAGCCGTTCCACGTTGCCGAGGCTTTCACCGGTTCACCCGGCAAGTACGTTGAGCTGAAGGACACCATCAAGGGCTTCCAGGAAATTGTTGCCGGCAAGCACGATCACCTTCCGGAGCAGGCCTTCTACATGTGTGGTTCCATCGAAGAGGCTATTGAAAAGGGTGCCAAGCTGGCAGCTGTTTAAATCATGTCGTGTAGGGGCGCATTGAGTGCGCCCAAATCAGGGCGGATATCGTCCGCTCCTACAAGGATCATACAATGGCTGAAAAGATGAAGCTTGAAATAGTAACACCGTACAGTAAAGTGCTTGATGAGCTGGTGGATGAAGTCACAGCTACCGGTAAACTTGGCGAGTTTGGTGTGTTACCGGGCCACGCCCCTTTCCTTACCTCTCTCAATATCGGGGAGCTTTGCTACAAAAAAGACGGTATAGCTGTCTGCATGGCTCTTAACTGGGGATATTTTGAAGTGCAGGACGACAAGATAATTGTGCTGGTCGAGACAGCAGAGCGTTCTGACGAGATTGACCTTGAGCGTGCCAAAGCTGCCCTTGGTCGTGCAGAAGATGCTCTGAAGAAGCTGACACCTGAAGACAAACAGTTCAAGATTTATGAAGCAGCACTTGAACGTGCCCTGATCAGAATGCAGGTGGCCGGTAAGGCCGCACGCAAGTAGTTAACTTTTTATATGTATCAACCAAGAGCGGTGTCAATATGATGCCGCTCTTTTTTTATGTGCGCCTGCCATTTTTTACATCGCGGGAACTGTTGTGAATAGCAGTTAAAAAGTTGCCAGTTACGAACCATGAGATTAATGTATGTGCTTTGAGACAGGCGTCACTCATCAAGTGCAAACAGGTAGTAACCGTTACAAAGGACCGTAAGATGCCAAGATTAGGCGCTCTTGGCGATGTAAAATTGCAATAGATCAACCGTGCTGTCCGTCTGGAGCTGTTGTATAGGAGCCACAATGAAAACTATCTACCTTGACGCAACTGCCGGTATTGCCGGCGATATGACCGTGGCCGCCCTGCTGGATCTGGGGCTGCCACTGGAAGATCTGAATAACGAGCTGACAAAGCTGGGTTTAGCTCATGGTTCCTATAGTTTATCTGATGAGCAGGTGCAGCGTGGCGGCATGACCGGCAGACACTTTGCTGTGCATCTACCCCACGAACTCCATCACCACGGTCACGGGCATCACCATCATCACCACCGGAGATACGCC
>CAXNJF010000160.1:0-4887 GCA_964202585.1 Trichlorobacter sp.
GTGCAGCTCTCGATATCCACCAGCGTGGGGCGGATGTTGTCCAGCCCTGCTGCTGCAGCCTTTTGGTCAAGAATATCGAGCATGTTACGGGATATGTCGGTGGCCAGTACCTCTTTGCAGTGGCGGGCAATCTCAAGGGTAAAGATGCCGGTACCGGCACCGATTTCAAGTATGCGGTTCGTTCCGGAAAAAAGTACAGGCAGCCGGGCCAGGAAGAGCTCCCATTCTTTTTTGCGGGATAATGATACTCCTGAGTTGAACTGTTCGTGGTCGTAAGTGGCAGCCAGATCATTGTAAAATGTTGCTGCCGGATTGGGGCCAGACAGTGAATCATCCACCTGCATCACTTCACGGGCTATGAGCTTTGCAAGTGGTACTATCGCCAACTGTTTGTGCTTTAATCCGGTGATCAGTTGATCAAACTCCTGCATGAGCTGCTGAACATCACCAGCCGGCGGAGTTATGTCGTGCAGCAGCAGGATGTCGCCGGGTCTGACCTTGGCCAGCATCTTTTCAGCAAGTCTGGCGATACGCCGGTTTCCCCTGTCAAAGGCACGACAGCTGAAGTTGATGCAGTGCATCCCCTGCTGAAGCAGGATACGCCAGAGGTGAGGGCTGGTGATGCCCACCGGCGGGCGGAAGGCTAACGGGGTTATACCGAAACGTTGTAATGTCTGTTGGGCTGTGATTACTTCGCTCTCAAGCACCTGTTTCCCTTTCAGCATCAGGAACGGTGAATGGTTGTAGGAATGATTGCCGATGGTATGACCGCTGGCAAGGATCTCCCGGATCAGTTCCGGGAACCGTTCTGCCCTGATACCGGTCACAAAAAATGTGGCAGGAACAGCATGGCTGGCCAGCAGTTTGAGCAGGCGGGGGGTGACCTCCGGGTCAGGCCCGTCGTCAAAGGTAAGGGCGACGGACGGTATTGATCTGGAACCACGGGATATAATAGGTAAATAAAACCCAATGCGCGTGAGAACTGGGGCAATCAGGCAACAGAGAATGAACAGCACGAGCGGCAGGGGGGCCAGCCTGATGTCGATCAGTAACAGCAGAGCGTAAATATGGAACGCGACAAATGCAGTAATATGAGCCGGTGCAAGGGGACAGATCATTAGATTTCTATACCATAGGATGTTTTTGGGGGGAAGCAGGTAAACGGTTTGAGCCGGCAGCACAGTATGACGAAACGAGCTACCAGAATTCGTCTGTCAGAATTGTCTTGACTGAACCGGTTGGTATGGGTAGCTTTTCGGCGTTTACGGAGGTGATATGAAAAAAACTTCATCTGTCATGGTTGTTGTATTTACACTTCTTCTTATACAAGCTGTAGTCGCTTTCGGCACAGAATCAGATGCTCTGGTCAGTTCGTCATCAGAGTATTCGCTGCTTACCGGTTACGGCATCACGCACAGAGGCTATGGTGAAACCCGCACAGAGGTTCAGACCTATGACCTGATCCTGCGCTACGGCTACTTTCTTTCCGGAGAGCTTGGCATGGGACACTGGTATCAGGGACGTCACGAGTTGCTGCTTGAGCTGCCCTTGTCCATTGCCGTTAACCTTGGAGGGCGTTCAATGGTAGGAGGGACTATTCTGGGAAGCTGGAAGTTTACCGGTGCAGAGCAGTTTACCCCGTATCTTTTTGCAGGAGGTGGCATACTGTATGTTGATCTGGGATTGCCAACTATGGGCAGCAGACTGAACGGAGCCTATATGGCAGGTGGAGGAATCCAGCATTTTATAGGTAAAAACATGGCGTTTATCGGCGAGTATCGCTATCACCATATTTCAAACATGAACACGTCGTCCCCTAATGAACCGCTTAACTCAAGCAAGTTTCTTGTCGGTCTTTCTTTTTACCGATAATTAAGATGAATTTTGAATTATTGTAAGGCGTTGACACTCAAAACACCTTAGTGTAATCTTCATCTCTTAATCTTGACCGGATAGATCAGTTAACTGCATGTAAACCACTAACCTTGTAGTGGAGACAGGTATAACTCTATGAAAATAGCATTAGTAGTCGGGGGCAGTCGTGGAATTGGGCGTGCAATTGCCATCAGGCTTGCAAAGTCCGGTTTTGCAATCTGGCTGACGTACAAGGGTAACCATGATGCTGCACATTCAGTAAAATCCGAGATTGAAGCAGCTGGAAGCAGTTGTGAGCTGATTCCTTTTGATGTCTCCAGTTTTGAGGAGACCGAAGCTGCGTTAGGTCCCAGGCTCGAGACGGTATCGCCGGACGTCCTGGTTTTTAACTCCGGTATTGCCCGTGACAACCTTCTGATGTGGATGACAAAAGAAGAGTGGAGTTCGGTCATTTCTACCAATCTGGACGGTTTTTTTAATGTTACCCGGTCAGTCGTCTTTGCCATGCTTAAAGCCAAACGTGGCCGGATTGTCATTATTTCGTCAACATCCGGCCAGATCGGGCAGGCGGGTCAGGTGAATTACTCCGCTTCCAAGGCTGGTTTGATCGGCGCTGCGAAAGCGCTGGCACGTGAAGTAGGCAAGAAGAAAATTCTGGTAAATGTGGTTGCGCCTGGTTTTGTCGAAACGGAAATGACGTCTGAAATCCCCAAAGAAATGGTGTTGCCGTTGATTCCGCTCAACCGTGTCGGCACGGTTGATGACGTTGCTTCAGTGGTTAATTTCCTGTGTGCTGAAGAGAATATGTATATTCACGGTCAGGTTATCGGAGTTAATGGCGGCTTGGCAATGTAGTGGTAATTAATCTGTACAGACGTTGTGTCATTGAGGAATTGGCTGCCAATAATGAAAAAATATGATTACATTGTTGTGGGAAGCGGCATCAGTGGCTTGACGATGTCGCTTTTGCTCGCCATGAGCGGCCATAAAGTGCTGCTGATTGAAAAAAGTCCGATTATTGGCGGTTCCCTTTCCCGTTTCACCAGAAAAGGTATCCCGTTTGATACCGGTTTCCATTTTACCGGCGGCTTACATGAAGGTGGCATACTGTCTGATATCCTGAAGCTGCTTGGGTTGCAAGATGCCATTGAGCCGATCTTTATGCCCGGATCGTCCCAGAACAGGTTTGTCTTTGAGTCGCATGGCAAAAGTTTTGAACACCCGAATGGCGTAGAAAACATTACGGAACGTTTCAAAGGTTATTTCCCGACAGAAATTCAGGCCATTGACCGCTATTTTGAAAAGATTCAGTCAGTCTGTGCCAGGACTCCATCCCTTAATCTTCGTGAAAACGTCATTGCTCCTCCGACCCTGGAAGAGGACTATATATCGCTTGATACGGTTTTAAAGGGACTTACCTCGAATGAACTGCTGAGAGGTCTGCTTTCCGGTTATGCAATGTGTTACGGCGTCCGTCCTGCAGAGATGTCCTTTGCCAATCATAGCAGGGTTGTTCAAAGTTTTTATGAATCCATAGCGTTTGTAAAGGACGGCGGCGATGGTTTTGTAAATGCTTTCAGGCAAAAGCTGGAGCAGTACGATGTTACTATCCGGTGTGGCACGTATATCACGGAGCTTGCCGATATCCAGGATAGTAAAGTGGGTCGTTTTGTCCTGAATAGCGGGGAAGAGGTCTGTGCTGACTCCTGTATTTTTACGATTCATCCCAAAGAAATTCTGGCTGTTTTGCCACCAAAGCAGTACAGCAAGGCGTTTGCAAACAGAATTGCAGCCTTTGAGCCATCAGTTGGCCTTTTCTCAGCTTTTGCCACCTTCAAGGCCGGTTATGACGATCCCGCTCCAGATACTTCCGTTTTATCGATATTTCCGGATGCTGATGTGAATAATCTTCTGGATCCTGCCTACAAGGGGGCTCCTGCGCTTGTCATGGTAAAGTCTCCCAATGGTGGCAACGGCAGCAAGGGCAACAAAGGGATCTGTATTGTTGAACCTTCTTTCCCTGATCAGGTTGCTGATTGGTTTGATTCAGAAAGAGGGAACAGGCCACAAGGGTATCTTGATTACAAGAACGGGCGGGTTGAGGCGATTAAGGAGCATCTGTTCCGTGTGGCCCCTGAATACCGGGATACGTTGGATTTTCTGGATGCCGGATCAATGTTGACTTTCAAGGATTACCTCTGCAGTCCTGACGGGAGCGCTTACGGAATCAAACAGAAAATGGGACAGTTCAATCTGGTTGGCAAACTGCCCCTGCATAACCTTTTTGCTGCCGGGCAGAGTTCGCTTCAGCCCGGCATTATCGGCGCCATGATGTCATCTCTGATTGTTGGTCGCGCAATTGTTGGAAAAGAACAGTACGGCAAACTCCTGGACGGATTACTATGACATTAAAACGGGTTGTAATTACTGGTATCGGTGTTGTTTCTCCCTTCGGTAATGGTGTGCCGGCGCTTATGAAGGGGATTGAAGAAGGCCAAAGTGCAGTACGCTTCATGGAGGGCTGGGATCAGTATACTGGTTTGCAAAGCCTGGTTGCAGCGCCTGTTGAAATGCAAGGCGAGAAGAATATTCCACGTCAGAAACGACGTTCAATGGGGCGTATGAGCATCTTTGCCGCCCAGGCCGCTGATGAAGCGCTTGCTGATGCAGGCATCAATCTTGCCGAAGAAGACTTGTGGAGGGTCGGCTGTGTTGTTGGTTCAACCATGGGAAGCGCAAAAAGTATTAATGATGTTTTTGAATTGATGCTTCCTGACAAGGATTTGAGCAAGCTTAACTCCACCATGTTTTTTCAGTGTATGTCGCACACGGTTACGGTTAATGTTGCTCAGTATCTGGGTTTGAATGGAACAGTTATGGCTGCTTCAGCTGCCTGTGCATCAGCATTGCATGCTATCGGTATCGGCTATGATCTGATCCGGTTGGGGCGTCAGGATATCCTCTTGTGTGGCGGGGCCGAAGAACTGCATCCCACTGTGACCGGTTCCTTTG
>CAXNJF010000161.1:0-4876 GCA_964202585.1 Trichlorobacter sp.
CCGGGAAGGGATGGGGGGGGGAGATGCAAAACTGCTTGCCATGCTGGGGGCCTTCCTGGGTGTTAAAGCGGTGCCGTTTATCATATTCACCTCCTCGCTGGTGGGAAGCATTGTTGGCCTGTCCATCATGGCTATCCAGCGCAAGGGGAGGCATCTGGCCATCCCCTTTGGTCCCTACCTGGTCTTTGGTGCGCTGCTGTACATCTTTTACGGTCCCTGGCTGATTAACTGGTATCTGCGTCTGGGTAAATAGCCGATGCGTACCCTGCGGCCAAGCCTTACGTTCTCCATCCTGGCTTCACTTGCCTGCCTGCTTGTCCTTACCTGGCTGCTCTTCAGTCTGCTCGCCTTTAAAACTGCTGAAAATGATCTGTACGCCCAAAAAGGGGACCACGCCCGGATGCTGCTGGCCACCTTTGTCAACCAGTTGCCGGATCAACTGCCCAGTTTTCCTGAAGGTATGTTGTCTCTGGATGCACCGGCAGCGCTCTTTGCAGCAAAGCTGGCTGAAGAACTTTCCTTTGAGCGCCTGACCCTGCTGGACAAGGCGGGCAAGGTGATCTACACCGTCGGCAAGGAAGGGAGCGACCTGTATCGTCCGCTCTCCCTGCCGGGTCGGCAAGCTGAAGAGGGGGCGATCATTTCAGGCGGTGATTCGCTGGTACGCTCTGCTTTGGTACTCAGAAACGGAGAGGTTACCGGGCGGGCCGGCATGATCCTCTCGCTTGCTGATGAACAACGCCGTATCAAGCGGACCAGGCAGCTGCTGATTACCTATTTTTTCCTTGATTTTATCCTGTTACTGGGATTGGGCGCTTTTATCCTCTCGCGGATTGTGGTGACGCCGGTTAATCGCCTGCTGGCAGCAACCGAGAAGATTACCGGAGGCGTTTACGGCCACCAGATCAGCGTGGGGGGAACGCTTGAGCTGTCTCGTCTGGCTGAATCGTTTAACGCTATGTCCAGCACGCTGGAGCAGAAACAGCGGGAAGTTTTTACCCATGTTGCAACCCTTGAGCAGGTCAACCGTGATCTGCAGCTGGCGCGGGAAGAGGCGATCCGTTCTGAAAAAATGGCCTCGGTTGGCCTGCTGGCTGCCGGTACTGCCCATGAAATCGGCACACCGTTGGCCTCGGTCATGGGGTATGCAGAAATATTGGCTCAGGAGCTTGAGCAGAATCCGGCCCAGGTTGATTACCTGCATCGTATTCTGGACGGCTGTGGCCGGATTGACCGGATTGTCAGGGGGCTGCTTGAGTATGCCCGTCCCAAGCAGGCTGCCCGTGAACCGGTATACCTGGCAATGCTTGTGCAAAGCACAACAGATCTGTTACAGCATCAGGGGCTTTTCAAGGCAGTTGATCTTACGGTCACTGCTGAAAAAGAGCTGCCTCCGATTATGCTGGACCCGTATCAGCTGCAGCAGGTACTGATCAATCTGCTGATTAACGCACTTGATGCCATGCCGGAAGGTGGTTCACTGCAGCTGGTTATCAAACAGGGGGCTGACGCCATGAGCCAGCTGCTGGAGGTAAGGGACAGCGGAGTCGGGATCGCACCGGAACAGATCAGCAAAATTTTTGATCCATTCTACACCACCAAGGATCCCGGACGGGGAACCGGGCTGGGATTGGCAATTTCTGCACGGATTATTGAGAGCTTTGGTGGTAGAATTCTTGTTCAGAGCACAGTAGGGCAGGGGAGCTGTTTTACGGTCTGTTTACCGGTCTTTCTGGAACAGGGGCAAGATTCAAGGGGCATGGGGCACGGGTAAAAATCATGAAACAGGCTCATATCCTGATTATAGATGATGAAGAAAATCTGCGCCACATGCTGTCGGTCATGCTGCGTAAACAGGGCTATGTTGTTGATGCCGCAGCTGATGGAGAAGAGGCACTCGCCAGGCTGAACGGACATGCCTTTGACTACATTCTCTGCGATATCCGTATGCCTGTCATGGACGGCAGGGAATTCCTTCGTCAGGCGATCAGCCGTGGGATTACTGCACCGATCGTGATGATGACCGCATACGGTACCGTTGATACCGCTGTTGCCTGTATGCAGGAGGGAGCATATGATTTTATCTCAAAACCGTTCAAGCGGGATGAAATAATTATTGTTCTGAGAAAAGCCGAGGAGCGTGAACGGCTTAAAGAAGAAAACCGCACCTTGCGGGCTGAAGTTGCCGGTAAGGATTCGTTTTGTGGCATGGTGGGCCGTAACCCCGCCATGCTTGCAATCTATGATCAGATCCGGCGGGTTGGTGACCTGAAAACCACGGTGCTGATCCAGGGAGAATCCGGTACCGGAAAAGAGCTGGTTGCCCGTGCGCTGCACACCAGCGGCTGCCGGGCAAGCAAACCGTTTGTCGCTATTAACTGTGGTGCCATTCCGGAAACCCTGCTTGAAGGAGAGCTGTTTGGTCATGCAAAGGGAGCCTTTACCGGAGCGATAGCTGACAAGGCCGGTCTGTTTGAGCAAGCTGACGGAGGCACTCTGTTTCTGGATGAAGTCGGTGAAATGCCGCTCTTGCTGCAGGTAAAACTGCTACGTGTCCTGCAGCAAGGTGAAGTGCGCCGGATCGGTGCGACCGCTTCACGGCATGTTGATGTCCGGGTCATATCGGCAACTGCCCGTGACCTCCAGGCCGAAGTAAAAGCCGGTCGCTTTCGGGAAGACCTGTTTTTCCGTCTGAATGTATTCTCGCTCATGATCCCGCCTTTACGTGATCGTGTGGAGGACGTTCCGTTGCTGGTCCAGCAGCTTGTCAGGGACTGCGCTGCAAAAATCGGCCGGTATCCTGCTCCACGGGTGGCTCCTGAAGCAATGCGGCGTTTGATGGCATATTCCTGGCCCGGTAATGTCCGCGAACTGGAAAATGCACTTGAACGTGCTCTGGTGCTCTGTGATGGCGATCAGCTGTCCGACACCTGTCTGCCTGCAGGCGCAGAAGGGGGAGCGACTCTGTACGTTGCGGATGATGAAAACCTCTCCATCAAACAGGCCGAGCGGGCCATGGAGATGGACCTGATTCGCAAGGCCCTTGAGCGAACAGGCGGTAATCGCACCCATGCCGCTAAAATCCTTGAGATCAGTCACCGGGCACTGCTCTACAAATTGAAAGAATATGGTCTGGAATAGTCACGTTAAAACCCTGTATACTGGAGTCTAATACCCTGTTCACACCAAGATGGATAAAAAAGGAGAAACCATGTTTAAGATTTTCGCTGGTATCATAACTGTTCTGCTTCTTTCAGTTGTCGCCGCCGTTGCCATGCCCGCTGTAAAAGAGGGCTGTGGCACCCAGGAATGTTCCAAATGCCACGCGCTTACTACGAAAGAAGCCTCTGATCTGCTTGGCTTTGCCGGAGTAACGGTCAAGTCGGTCAAGCCTGCGCCATCTCATGGACTGCACGAAGTGTTTTTTGAGAAAAATGGCGGCTTTGGGATAATCTTTATTGACTATGGCAAGAAACACTTGATTCAAGGCCAAATTATTGATTTAAAAACTAAGGAAGTGGTTATTGCACACGAAAAAGAACTCCCCAAGCCCAAACAGTTTACCGGTGTAGATCCCAAGCTTATTCCAGCACAGTACGCCGCTGTGATGGGAAACCCGAAAGGGACAAAAAAGATCTATGTCTTTACCGACCCAGACTGCCCCTACTGCCGTACCCTCCACCCGGAATTGAAAAAACTTGAAAAGCTTATGCCTGACCTGGCCATTAACATCATGCTCTACCCGTTACGTCAACTGCATCCCCAGGCCTACGACAAGTCACGGGTTGTGCTTGCTGCCAAGAAGGGTGATCTGCTGGATAAGGCCTTTGAAGGCAAAGAGCTGCCAAAGCCCAAAGGTGATGAAGGCAAGGCAGCGGTTGATGCTATCATCAAATTTGCCGGAGAGCAGGGAATCAACGGCACCCCGATGATTTTGCTGCAGGACGGGAAAGTTTATCAGGGCCCCCGCACTGCAGAAGGTATGAAAAAAGTGCTGGAAGGGAAATAACACGCGTGGGGAGGACGGATCATGGCGCTTCCACAACGAAAACAGGATGATTGCTTTAGTTATGCAGATTATCTGACCTGGGATGACGGCCAGCGTTGGGAACTGATAGATGGCCAGGCCTACTGCATGACACCGGCGCCCAACCGGCGTCATCAGGCATGGCTTGGTGATCTGTTTGTGCAGTTTTATACACATCTTGAAGGCAAATCTTGTCAAGTCTATCTGGCTCCCTTTGATGTCCGCTTCCCGGAGTCGGCTGAAGACGGTGATGATGAGATTACCACGGTCGTGCAACCGGATATTGTGGTGGTTTGTGATCAGAACAAACTGGATGACCGGGGGGGCAAGGGGGCCCCGGATCTGGTGGTGGAGATCCTTTCCCCCAGCAGTTCCAAGCGGGATATTACGGTAAAGTTTGAACTATACCAGCGACATGGTGTCAAGGAATACTGGTTGCTCTATCCCAATGAAAAACTGCTGCAGCTCTACCGGCTTGGAGATGATGGACGTTATGGCGCTCCCCAGGCATTTGGCCCGGAAGATCGGGTGCAGGTACCCCTGTTGGGAGAACTGGAAATTGATTTATCGAAAGTGTTGAGAGAATAAATGATGTGCATAGGTGCGCTGGACATTGATGGATAAAAAGCAGGAAAAGGATTAGGGAATGGCACATGTTGCAGATATTGAATTTCTGCGGAGTGTCGTTGCCGCCGATGAAGAACTTGAGCTTGCTATACTGATCGGCAGCAGGGCAACCGGCAGGGCAACGGAACAGAGCGATTGGGACATTGCTGTCCGTTGGCGGAAAGATCTTGACTGGATGCAGCAGCTTGCTGCCACCGAGCGTCTGCGCGATCAGATTACCCG
>CAXNJF010000162.1:0-4823 GCA_964202585.1 Trichlorobacter sp.
AGGAAATCGTCAGAGGTCAGAAACTTTTTCATCTGGATTCCCGTTCGTATCTGGCTGCCTTGAAAAAAGCCGAGGCTGCCCTTGCCCGTAACATGGTTATCATGGAAAACGCCCGCAAGGACCATCAGCGTTATGCTCAACTGGTCAAAGACGGGATTGTCACGCATGAGCAGTCAGAGGGCTACCGTACCAAGGCAGAGTCTGCTGCTGCTGATGTTGAGTCAGACAGGGCATCAGTGGAACATGCCCGGGTACAGCTGTCATACACAACCATCAGTGCACCGGTTTCCGGTCGCCTGGGTAATCTGGCGGTCAGTCGTGGCAACGTGATCGAGGCTAATAAGACAGCACTGGTAACCTTGAATACTATTTCTCCGGTGTATGTGACCTTTGCCCTGCCTGAGCGGGATCTGTCAACGGTGCGCAAGCGCATGACCGCAGGAACGACGGCGGTGGAGGCGGAACTGCCCGATGGCGTTGTCGAACGGGGGACGGTCAGTTTTCTTGATAACGCTGTTGAACCCGCCACCGGCACCATCAAGCTGAAGGGGACATTTGAAAACAGAAAGCGTCATCTTTGGCCGGGACAGTTTGTTCAGGTTTCCCTGACTCTGGCAGAACACAAGGGAGCTCTGGTCGTGCCTTCCCAGGCGGTGCAAACCGGCCAGAAAGGGCTGTTTGTGTTTGTGGTCAGGCCGGATAAGACTGCCGAGATGCGGCCGGTTGTGGCAGGTCCCGTTCATAAGGGGCTGACAGCTATCAATTCCGGACTTAAGGCGTCAGAATTAGTGATAATCGATGGTCACGTGCGGGTACTGCCGGATGCTGCTGTTGAGATAAAGAAGCCGGAGTAACAAGCGCTCGGGCAGAAATAACGACCGGTTTTTTGAATACAAAAATGTTTTTTACCTGCAGGCAGTTGCCATCTGCCCGAAGGCAGGTATACTTCAGCTGTATGCCATATCAGGGAACAGGAAAACATGGCCTCTTACGAACAAACCTTTCTTGAGCAACTTACCAATATTCATGGGGTTGATTTTTCAACCTGGAAGGGATGGGAGCAACTGATGGCCTGGGTCAAGCGACAGTCCTGGCGAGAAGAGTTTTTTGGCAGTGACAAGATCCCGGCCCGCCTGCTCCATCCCCAGACGCTGTGTGAAGAGTTGACCCGTTATCTGGGGGGATAATGAGATGTAACCTGCCCGATACAGGGGGCAGCTTTCTATGGAAAATAGATTGGAGGGGGAGAGAATATGAACTGTTTGCTACGTTATATGATTGTGGTACTGGCACTGCTGTTACCGCTGGATGGAACTGCAGAAGATAGCACGCTTTTTAACCGGCTTGATACTGACAAAAGCGGCCACCTTAGCAAGGATGAGTTGTTGAACAGCGACCTGGTTGTGATAACTGATGCTAAAGGCCAGAAACAGCTCGTCCACCGCGATATGATTAAAGAGGGAGAGGCTGCAGCGGTGACAGAGGAACAAAAGCATCGCTTCTTTGAGCATCATGATCAAGATGAAAACGGGTATCTCTCTTCGAAAGAGTGGAGCCGGGCTTCACCAGATGGTTTTGTGCTTTGGAGGTTCTGAAAATTATTGTTAACCGGAGGAGGACGTAAAACCATGCAGATAACCACCACCATGAAAGAAGGCACCACCATTGCTGCTCTTGCAGGCAGGATGGACGCCATGACTACGGTTGAATTTGATCGCTGGCTTGCCGAGCGGTTGGCTGGAGGAGAAACCCGTTTTGTGCTTGATATGCAGGGACTGGACTACATCAGTAGCGCAGGGCTGCGCTCACTTCTGTCAGCAGCCAAACAGCTAAAGGCCAAAAACGGCAGCCTGCTGCTCTGTTGTCTGGGGGGGACAGTAGAAGAAGTATTCAGAATGTCTGGCTTCTTGTCAATTCTTCCCTCATTCCCCAGTGTGGAAGAAGCCTGCACCACGCTGGGTTAGTATGAACCTGAACCTGTGAAAGAAGCTGTCCGCTGCATACTGCCACGGCTGGGGCTGACCGCACGCTTGATCCTGGCCCTGGTAATCAGCGGCGCATTGATTTTCGGGGTTGTTTTCACGGTCAACTATACCTATACCTCCCGCATGGTCGAGCAACAGGTCGTGGCCCATGCCCAGGACGTGGTCAAGGCTGCGGTACAGAGTGTTGACGGTCTGCTGCGGGGGGTTGTCAGGGATGAAAATAATCTGGTTGCCCTGCTTGAGGCTGCTCCGCGCCTCTCCTCTGATCAGGTCAGGAACTTCGCCCATGATCATGTCGTCCACAATGATGAAGTTTTTGGCGCTACGATCGCCTTTGAACCTGGCGCGGCTCCTGATGGTCAGCAACGTTTTGCGCCCTATTATTACCGACGGCTGAACGGCAGTATCGCATATACCGATCTGGCAACCCCCGCCTACAATTACACCTCCAAAGAGTGGTACCGGAATCCCAAACAGCAGCTTGCGCCGGTCTGGAGTGAGCCGTACTTTGATGAAGGGGGCGGCAATGTGGTTATGACCACCTACGCTGTCCCTGTTTATCGGCTATCCGGAGGAGTCAGACGTTTTTTCGGCGTCTCTACGGCTGACATCTCGGTTGACTGGCTCGGCCGGCAGGTCTCTTCGCTCAAGCTGTATCGCAATGGCTACGCCTCCCTGTTTTCACGCAAGGGGGTGTATCTGGCCCATAAGGACCGTTCACTGGTCTTGAAGGAAACCATTTTTTCCATGGCCGACCGGCTGAACAGTTCACGACTGAGAGAGATCGGTCACGCCATTGCCCGTCAGGAAACCGGTTTTATCAGAGATAGAAACCTCTACGGAGTCGAAAGCTGGATTTACTACGCTCCGGTACCCACCACCGGGTGGTCTCTGGCAGTGGTTTTTCCTGCAGCAGAGATGCTGGCCGATGTGCAGGCTGCCAGCCGGATGATAGCCTTGGTCTGCGTCGGCGGTTTTATGGTGCTGGTACTCTCGATTGTACTGGTGGCCCGCAGTGTCACCCGGCCGATTATCGAAATGACCGGAGCAGCGGAGCGGATCGCTGCCGGTGATCTGGAATTCGTACTGCCGCAGATCAGGATCGGTGGCGAGGTAGGGGCGTTGGCTGCAGCTTTTGTCAGGATGCAGGGAGACCTGAAAGAGCATATTGTCAGGCTTACCGAGACCACGGCAGCCAAAGAGCGGATGGCCAGTGAACTGTCCATTGCCCATGACCTGCAGATGGCGATTCTGCCCAGAGACCTGCCACACCTGCCCCGGCTGGAGATTGCCGGGCTTTGCCAACCTGCACGGGAAGTGGGAGGGGATCTGTATGATGTCCGGCCCCTTGATGACGGACGTCTGTTCTTTATTATTGGCGATGTGTCCGGCAAAGGGGTGCCTGCGGCGCTGTACATGGCGATTACCGTGAGCCTTGCCCGCGCCGTGGTTCAGGAGCAGGCCGGACCGGCCGAGATTCTGACCAGGATTAACCGGGAGCTGTCACGGGGCAACGACGCCTGCATGTTTGTCACCATTTTTTGCGGCATTCTGGATACCGCCAGCGGAGAGATCCGTTATGCCAATGCCGGCCATAATCCGCCGCTGCTGATCGGGGCTGATGGCAGTGCCACGCTGCTTGAGATCAAGCCGGGGCTGGTTGCGGGCTACCTGGATGACTATGTCTACAGTGAGGCAACCTGCAGGCTGGATGCAGGGGCAACCTTGCTGCTGTATACCGACGGGGTTACTGAAGCGCTTGATTGTACGGGCAAGTTCTTCGGCGAACAACGGTTGCTTGATGCGGCAGCATCATCTGTTTCCGATACTCATCAGCTGATACATGCGGTGATTCAGGCTGTTGAGGGCTTTGCTGACGGCGCTGCCCAGGCTGATGATATTACCCTGCTGGCGCTCAGATATCCATAACCCCCCAGGGAGCGTTCCGATGTATTCCCCCCAGATAGAAAAAATGCTTGAAGAGTTGATTGCTGCTGCAGAAAACATCTCTATGGGGCGCTACAGTGACCAGTCCAGCCTGTATGCCATGACCGACAGCACGCACTACCCGCCGGTCATCACGCGGTTTGCCGAGGCGTTCGGCATGATGGCGGTCAAGGTGGAGGCCCGTGAGTTCCGTCTGGAGCAGATGATTGACGATCTGACCACTGCACGGGATGAACTGACCGTTGCAAACGAGAAGCTGCAGCAATCACTGCTTGAGCTGCAGCAGGCACAGATGCAGCTGATCCAGCAGGCCAAGATGGAGACGGTGGGGCGGTTGGCTGCCGGTGTGGCCCATGAGGTCAAGAACCCGCTGGCGATCATCCAGCTTGGGACAGATTTTCTTGCATCAGAACTGAAGGATAACCGTGTCTGGCATGAGACGGTTATGGATATGGAAGACGCTGTCCAGCGAGCTGACCATGTTATCAAGGGACTGCTTGATTTTTCCCGCTCAGAGCAGCTTGATCTGCATGAGACGGATCTGCAGCATCTTGTTGATGATTCTCTGCTGCTGGTCCGGCATGAATTAAACAGTAACCATATCACGGTTGAGCAAGAGCAGCATGAAGCTCTCCCGCTGCTGATGCTGGACAGAAACAAACTGAAGCAGGTGTTTATCAACCTGTTCATGAACGCTGTCCATGCCATGCCGGACGGCGGCTCCCTCACTATCAGCGCTTCGGTCCATGTTGTCACCCCTGCAGATCTGGTGACACGCAGCAGCAGTCAGACCAGACCGGCAGCGGGTGACCGGGCGGTGCTGCTCAAGATTGCTGATACCGGAACCGGCATCAAGGAAGAGGCGGTTACCAAGCTGTTTGATCCGTTTTT
>CAXNJF010000163.1:0-4820 GCA_964202585.1 Trichlorobacter sp.
TGGGCCAGCACCTTAACAAATCCTTCGGTTTCATCCATAGCCCGCGCCCGACCATTACCAAGGAAGTTGAACTTGCCGGTCTTATACGGAATCGCCGTTTCCTTCAGCTGCTCCTCGGTTTTGCCAACCGAAGCCCCTTCCGGCCAAGTATAAACGACACCGGGAAGATAGTCGTACTCAACCACTGCGGCCTTGCCGAACATCCGCTCCACACAGACAACTCCCTCCTCAGAGGCCTTGTGAGCCAGCATCGGACCGGGAATCAAATCTCCAATGGCGTAGATACCTTTGGCAACGGTCTGATAGTCAGCATCCACCTGCATCCTGCCGGATTGATCAAACGTGATACCGGCCTCTTCGGCTCCCAGACCGGTTATGAGTGGTCTGCGTCCAATGGCCACCAGCAGGCGGTCGCAATCCACCTCATCACTCTCAACCCCGGAGCCGTACTGGACCATCCCCTTGGCACCAAGACGACGCAAACCTTTCACCCTGGTATTCAGGCGAAATTCAATCCCCTGCTTCTTCAAGGCTCGTTGCAGATAATCTGCCACCTGTCGATCACTGGAGGGGATGATGCCGGGCAGCGCCTCCATCACCGTGACCCTCGCCCCCAGCCTGCGCCAGACAGAGCTCAGCTCAAGTCCAATGTATCCACCCCCAGCCACCACCAGATGATCTGGAACCTGATGAAAAGAAAGTGCTTCGCGGGCAGAGACCACCAGTTCACCATCAAAGGGGATGGTAGGCAGCGGAATCGGCTCACTGCCGGTTGCCAGCAACACCTTTGACGCCTTAAGCATCTGCGGTGCCTCCACCGGTTGCTGGTCACCATTGGGGAAGTTCAACTGAAAGGCACGCTCCACCGCCACCTGCTGAAGACCTGAAGCATCCATCCCTTTCAGACTGGCCGAACCGGTCAGCAGCGTAACCTTGTTCTTCTTGAACAGATAGGCCACACCATCGGTCAGCTTCTTGACCACATCCTCCTTACGGGCCTGCATGGCAGCAAGATTCAGACGGGGCGGATCAATCTCTATTCCGTGAAGAGAAAACTTGTCTCGTGCCAGGGCAAAATACTCGCTGGAATCAAGCAGCGCCTTACTGGGGATGCAGCCTTCATTCAGACAGACACCACCCAGCGCAGATCGCTTTTCCACCACCGCCACCTTCATCCCCAACTGGCTGGCACGTATTGCGGCCACATAGCCTCCAGGCCCGGCACCGATAACAATCAGATCAAACTGTTCAGACATGGCAGAAATCTCCTTTTCAGTTCAGCCCGGTAAGCCAGCTGCTATCCTCAAGACGTTCTTTCACCATTTTCAGGAATCCAACCGCCTCACGTCCATCTATAATGCGATGATCGTAAGACAAAGCCAGATACATCATCGGCCGGATCACCACCTGGCCATCCCTTACTACCGGTCGATCCTGAATGGCGTGCATCCCCAGCACGCCACTCTGGGGAGGGTTGATAATCGGCGTAGAGAGCATGGAACCGTACGTACCGCCGTTGCTGATGGTAAACGTGCCCCCCTCCAGATCAGCTATAGCCAGACGGTTGTTCTTGATCTTTTCCACAAAACCGGCAATGGTACCGTCAATCTCCCGCAGTCCTAAACGGCCCGCATCCCGCAGCACCGGCACCACCAGCCCCTTGTCCGATGACACCGCAACCCCCAGATGCTGAAAGTGCTGATACACAATCTCATCGCCATCAATCCGGGCGTTCACCGCCGGATAGGCCTTCAATCCTTCCACCGTAGCCAGGATAAAGAACGGCAGCAGACCAACCGTAATACCGGATTGTTTGCAGCTGGCTCGTAACGCCTGCAGAGCAGCCAGATCGACCTCGTTGAAGGTGGTCAACATGGCGGTCTGTTGGCGAGCCTGCAAGAGTCGCTCAGCGATCCGCTTGCGCAGGGGGGACATCTTCACCCGCTCTTCACCTGCAATCGGCTGCAGATAAACTGTAGCCTGAGTAACCTGATACACCGGCGGCTCTTCAGACTTCACCAGCATCGGTTGCGACTCAACCGCGGAAACCGGACTAGCTACTCCGTTCAGGTCTCCCATCAGTATCCGTCCGCCAGGGCCGCTGCCGGCAACCTGTCCTGCAACCAATCCTTGCTCCCGCAACTCCTGCCGTACAACAGGGGATGTAGGTGCATCATCAAAGCTGGTCGCGACAGGCACAACCGCCACTGCAACTACCTGCGCAATCGCCGGTGCAGCACTTTCAGTAATCTGTCCAATCACTGATCCCATCGGCAGAGTCCTCCCCCCAGTATCGTAATAGTCAGACATCCTGCAGTCTCGGCATAAAGATCCATGGTAATCTTATCAGTCTCAATTTCGCAGATTACCTCATCTTTCTGGACCATATCGCCATCTGCTACGGTATAGGATAACTTTATAGAGTAAAAATAGAGTCGTCAATGATCACAAGTATACCAACTTCAGCGACTTTTACAGCACAAGACACAAAAAAAGCGAGGCAAAACACCCCGCTTTTCTGTTCAACACGTCTGCCACCAACAAACACTACTTCAAAAATTCCCGCCCAAAGGGAGACATCTGCCGCAAGCGGGCGATGATAGGGGGCATTTCCTTGATCACCGCATCGATCTCGGCATCAGTGGTGTAGCGTGAAAGCGAAAGGCGGATCGAACCGTGGGCGCAGGTAAACGGCACCCCCATGGCTCGCAGGACGTGGGATGGTTCCAGTGACCCGGAGGTGCAGGCACTGCCGGAAGAAGCACAGATACCCAGCTCCGACAGCAGCAACAGAATCGCCTCACCTTCCACAAACTCAAAAGCGATGGAGGTGGTGTTCGGCAACCGCTCTGCACCACCACCGTTAACACGGGCATGGGGAATAGCGGCCATCAATGCCTGTTCCAGACGCTGGCACTTGGCCATAACTGTGGTGTTCTCTGCCTCCATAAACTGACCAGCCAGTTCACAGGCCTTGCCCAAGGCGATGATAGCGGCAGCGTTCTCGGTTCCGGCCCGGCGGCTCCGCTCTTGATGGCCTCCCACCAGTAGCGGACGAAATGGTGTTCCCTTGCGGACGTAAAGAGCGCCAATCCCCTTGGGGGCATGCAACTTGTGACCGGAAAGAGAAAGCATATCTATCTTTGAGGCAGCCATGTTGATCGGAATCTTACCCACGGCCTGCACCGCATCGGTATGGAACTGGGCGCCGTTTGCCTTGGCAATGGCAGCGGCCTCCTCCACCGGAAAGATTACCCCGGTCTCGTTGTTAGCCCACATCAAAGAAACAATCGCTGTATCATCATCAATCGCCTTTTTGTACTCATCCATATCCAGATTACCAGCGCCATCCACCCCGATCTCGGTTACCCGATAGCCTTTGGCGGTCAGATTGCGGCACTGGGTCAGTACTGCCGGATGCTCTACCCGGCTGGTGATAACCTGGCGACGGTCCGGCAGCACCTCCAGGGCGGAGCGTATGGCGGTGTTGTCACTCTCGGTACCACAGGCGGTGAAGATAATCTCGTCCGGTGACGCACCCAGCAGATCCGCAACCCGCTTGCGGGCCTCGGTGGTCTTGCTTTGCACCTGACCACCAAAGTAGTGCATGGAACTGGGGTTACCGTACAGTTCACAAAAATACGGCTGCATCTCCTCAAAAACCGCTTCATCAACCTTGGTGGTGGCGTTGTTATCCAGATAGATTACCTTCATGCCGAAACCTCCTGAACATGCAGCCCCTCATAGACCAGTTCCCGCAGTTTCATCTCCACAAATTTTGCGGTATTGCCGGAGGAGGCGCAACCGGCACAGGCTTTGCGAAAGGCGATCTGGACATGGTCACCATCAATATCAATCAGCTCAAGATCGCCACCGTCAGCGCGCAGCATGGGACGGATATCCCGCTCAAGAACCTCTTGTACCAGCTGCATTTTTTTGAGGTTGGAAAGCTTCGGCTTGGCTGCCGTCTCTTTGGCCTGCCCCAAGACTTCGGCAATCAGCTCCTTGATTCTGGGGATACAGCTACCACAAGCGCCACCCGCCTTGGTAAAGTTGGTTACCTGCTCGGCAGTGGTCAAATGATTATCTGCGATCACTTTCTTTAAAAACGTATCCGTGATGCCAAAACATTTACAGACCAGCGTCCCTTCGTAGTCAGGATAGGCATGACCGTGATCGTGTTCAGCATCGTGATCAGGCACCTCAAGGCCACGATATTTAAAAATTGCAACTTCCAGCGCCTCCTGCCCCATTACTGAGCAGTGCATCTTTTCTTCGGGCAATCCACCCAGAAATTCAGCAATATCCTGATTGCTGACCGCTAACGCCTCATCCAGGGTCTTACCTTTCACCATCTCGGTCAGGGCAGAAGATGAAGCGATGGCGCTTGCGCAGCCAAAGGTCTGGAATTTGGCATCAACGATCTTCTCCTTGTTCTCGTCCAGTTTCAGATAGAGCTTCAAGGCATCACCGCAGGCCAGACTGCCTACTTCACCAACTGCATCAGCATCAGGTATATCTCCCACGTTGCGGGGGTTTAAGAAATGGTCTTTAACTTTTGGTGTGTAATCCCACATGGCTTGTCAACTCCTTTAATTACATGGCCTCGAACGCCATGCTTACTCTATCTTATTATGCAGTTTGAGCGGATCAAATAGCAAAAACCTCTTCAAGATCCAGTTCCAACCCTTCCAGCACGCTGCTTGTAGCCTTGTCGCCCCGTCCATACCCCTGGGGCCTGCCGTATTTTCCGTCTGCGCCAAGCGTGAAGACCATCAGAGATTCTTCTGAGGGGTGAATAATCCAGTATTCCCGCACAC
>CAXNJF010000164.1:0-4809 GCA_964202585.1 Trichlorobacter sp.
CGATCGCCACCGCCACCTCCATTGCTGCCTGTCTGGACGGCAAGCCGCTGCACGCCTTTATAATCCGTAAAGAACCCAAGGGACATGGCACTGGTCAGTGGCTGGAAGGCCGTAAGAACCTGCCTCCCGGTACCAAAGTGGTAATTGTAGAAGATGTGGTTACCACCGGCGGCTCTTCCATGAAGGCGGTCAACCGCGCCAAGGAAGAAGGGCTGGATGTCTTGGGGATTGTGTCCCTGGTGGACCGTGAAGAAGGTGGCCGGGAGAATATTGAGGCTGAAGGCTACTGGTTGAAGGCGATCTTTACCAAGAGTCAGCTTGTTGGTGAATAATTAACTGGATGAAGCGCCCCGTGGAATGTTGCGGGGCGTTTCATTTTTAGCTTGAACGTTACTTGCAATCCGATGAACACAACCTGTATAGCGCATGGTATCTGCTGTGTGAATGGTTGAAAAAACTGAATATTTCTGTTATGACAACGTTGAAAGCATTGAATCTTCTTGATGAAGTGAAGAAAATGGTGTGATGATCCGACTTAGACCCTACATATTGCTGCTGTTGGCGCTTCTGGTGCTGACTGTCTCGGCCCCTGACGATCTTGCTGCCAAGACCAGCAAGAAACCTCTGCCCAAAGATACCAAGGCATCCAGCTTCCAACCGGCACAGGTGCTTGAATTGAAGCACTGGTCCAACCCGGACTACACCCGCATCGCCATTACCCTTGATCGTGATGTTACCTGGGAAAGCCATGAGCTGGACAAGGGGGCTGGTCGTGTGGGCAAGCCGGGGCGTATTTTTATTGATCTCCAAAACGCCAGGCTTGGCAGTACCATGCGGGATATTACCATCGGAGACGGTCTGCTGAAAGGGGTACGGGCTGCCCTGTACAAACCAGGCATTGTCAGGGTTGTACTGGATATTGACAACATCCGCGACTACAAGATATTCCCCCTGTCAGATCCGGCCAGACTTATTATTGATGTCCGTGGCGATCGTCGAACCGAGATAAGCCGCCTTGAAAGCTCCCTTACGAGCCAGGTTATGGACGGTCCTGCTGTAACGGCGTCCAAAACAACACAGGGAGAGCCAAAGGCTGAACGGGCCGTCAAGCCGGGCAGACAACAGACGGGCATCTCCAAGATTCGCCGGATTGTACTCGACCCCGGTCATGGTGGACACGACCCTGGCGCCGTGGGACAATCCGGTCTGCAGGAAAAAGATGTCGTCCTGTCCATCGGCTTGAAACTGCGTGAAAAACTGAAGCAGGAACTGGACCTTGACGTGGTCATGACCCGTTCTACCGATGTTTTTGTACCGCTTGAAGAGCGGACAGCCATTGCAAACAAGGTAAATGCTGACCTGTTTGTGTCGATCCACGTCAATGCAGCGCCCAATCGTAACGCCTCCGGTATTGAGACGTACTACCTGAATCTGGCCAAGACCGAAAAGGTAGCCCAGTTGGCAGCCAAGGAAAACGGCACCAGCCTTGAGAAGGTCAGTACCCTGCAGGCGATCCTGTTTGACCTGATGGCCAACTACAAGCTGAACGATTCAGCTCACCTGGCTGAAGAGGTTCAAAAGGCTCTTTACAAGTCCAGCAAGGCAAAATACCCCGACACGAAAAACCTGGGAGTCAAACAGGGGCCGTTCTACGTTCTGGTGGGGGCCACCATGCCCAGTATTCTGGTTGAAGCCGCCTTTATCAGTAACAGCACAGAAGAAGCTCATCTGAAGAGTCCTGCCTGCCATGATCTGGTCGCCGACGGAATCCTGGACGGGATACAGGGCTATATCTCGTCACTGAAATAATGACCGGTACCCTGTATATCGTAGCCACACCGATCGGTAACCTTGAAGATATGACCTTTCGGGCTGTTCGTATTCTCAAGGAGGTTGATCTGGTTGCTGCAGAGGATACCCGCCATTCCCGCAAGCTGCTTGCCCATTTTGGCATTACCACAGCACTTACCTCCTACTATGACCACAACCAGTCACTGAAGGGAGAGCGGATACTTGAGACGTTACGGGAAGGCAGGCAGGTTGCGCTGATCTCCGATGCCGGAACCCCCTGCATCTCGGACCCTGGCTA
This sequence comes from Trichlorobacter sp., assembly GCA_964202585.1. Taxonomy (GTDB): domain Bacteria; phylum Desulfobacterota; class Desulfuromonadia; order Geobacterales; family Pseudopelobacteraceae; genus Trichlorobacter. The sequence continues at coordinate 2,090 of CAXNJF010000164.1, forward strand.
CCAACTGGTGAGGGACGCCCTGGCAGCTGGTATTAAAGTCGTGCCGGTCCCTGGTGCCTGTGCAGCAATAACCGCACTTTCTGCTGCAGGACTACCGACCGACTCCTTTACCTTTGCCGGTTTTCCGCCGAATAAAGAAGGCAAGCGCCGGACGTTTCTTGCCGGGCTTTCCACAGCTCACGGCACCGTGGTTCTTTACGAGGCTCCGCACCGTCTGGTTGAAACACTGGTTGATATTGCTGTTATTCTGGGTGAACGTCAGGTCGTCGTAGCACGGGAGCTGACCAAGCTGTATGAGGAATGCCTGCACGGAACGACAACGCAGGTGCGGGAACAGGTGCAGGATGGCCGCGAGCGCGGCGAAGTGGTGATCCTGATAGCCCCGGCTGACGAAACAACGCAACCGCTTGAGGGACCATCCCCGGAAGAACAGTTGCGGTCAGTTTTGGCTAAAGGGCATACGGTCAAGGAAGCTGCGGCTCTGGTGGCTGCGTCCACCGGACTTCCCCGGCGCGAACTGTATGCTCAGGCGCTCTTGCTGCGGGACAAGGATTAAAACCAATTTTAACGCAGAGAAAAGCCTTTGTTCTTTATTAATCGGCTTTTTTCCCAGCATTTCTGCACCTCTGCGGTAGAGTTTTTAATTTTATGAGGAGCTTACAGCATGAAAATTTCAGTATTTGGCGCCGGTTATGTGGGCCTTGTTGCTGCAGCCTGTTTTGCCGAAAGTGGCAACACGGTTATCACCGTTGATGTTGATCAGAAAAAGATTGAAGCTCTGAAAAACGGCATTATCCCAATCTATGAACCTGGTCTGAAAGAGCTGATCCTGCGTAACCAAGCTGAAGGGCGGCTTTTTTTTACCACTGACATGGTTGAAGCGGTTGAACAGTCCCTGATCCAGTTCATTGCTGTTGGTACCCCGCCGGGTGAAGATGGCTCAGCTGATCTGCAGTACGTTCTGTCTGTTGGCCGCACCATTGGTCTGCACATGAACAGCTTCAAGGTTATCGTTGATAAATCAACGGTCCCGGTCGGCACTGCTGACAAGGTCCGTACTGCCGTACAGGAAGAGCTGAACAGCCGTGGTTCTCACCTTGAATTTGATGTGGTATCCAACCCTGAATTTCTCAAGGAAGGGGCTGCCATCGACGACTTCATGAAACCTGATCGGGTAGTGATCGGTACCGACAACGTCCGTACTGCAGAAATAATGAAAGAGCTGTACGACCCGTTCATGCGCAAGCAGAACCGGATGATCATCATGGATATCCGTAGCGCTGAAATGACCAAATATGCTGCCAACGCCATGCTGGCCACCAGAATCTCCTTCATGAACCAGATCGCCGGCCTCTGCGAACGGATGGGGGCTGATGTGGCCGCAGTCCGTGAAGGGATCGGTTCCGACTCTCGCATCGGCTACGACTTTCTCTTTCCTGGCCCTGGCTACGGTGGTTCCTGCTTCCCCAAAGATGTCAAGGCGCTGATCCGTACTGCTGAAGAGTGCAACTACAACTTTCTGCTGTTAAAGTCGGTGGAAGAGGTCAACGAACTGCAAAAAGAAGTCCTGGCAAACAAGCTGATCAAGGCGTTGGGGGCTGCTGATGAAGAAAAACCTCTCACCGGCAGGGTCGTTGCCTGCTGGGGCCTCTCCTTCAAACCCCGCACCGACGATATGCGTGAAGCCCCCTCGCTGACCATTATCGAACGGTTACTGGCAGCCGGAGCCACCGTTCGTGCCCATGACCCTGAAGCGTTGCATGAAGCAAAGAAATACTTTGGTGACAGAATCGAATACAGCACCAACCAGTACGAAATATTGCAGAATGCCGATGCACTGGCAATCATCACTGACTGGTCCGAGTACCGTAACCCGGACTTTGACCGGATACAATCATTGCTGAAACAGGCATTGGTCGTAGATGGCCGCAACCTGTACAAGCCAACAAGAATGCAGGAAGCCGGTTTCCGCTACATACCGTTAGGACGGGCTGGTAACGGTATCCAGGAAGGGAGCAACTGATGCGCATTCTGGTCACCGGCGGTGCAGGCTTCCTTGGCAGCCACCTCTGCGAGAGGTTGCTCGCTGAAGGTCACGACGTCATCTGTCTGGACAACCTCTTTACCGGTTCCAAGGACAACATCATTCACTTGATGGATAACCATCGTTTTGAGCTGATCCGTCACGACATTGTGGAGCCGATCCTGCTGGAGGTGGACCGGATTTACAACCTTGCCTGTCCTGCCTCACCGGTACACTACCAGTACAACCCGGTCAAGACCGTCAAGACCAGCGTGATGGGGATGATCAACATGCTGGGAATGGCCAAACGGGTAAAAGCCCGCATCCTGCAGGCCTCTACCTCCGAAGTCTACGGTGACCCCCAGGTGCATCCCCAGACTGAAGGCTACTGGGGCAACGTCAACCCGATCGGCATCCGCAGCTGCTATGATGAAGGCAAGCGGGTAGCCGAGACCCTGATGATGGACTACCATCGCCAGAATAACGTTGATATCCGTATCATCAGGATTTTCAATACCTACGGCCCCCGCATGGCAGAAAACGACGGACGGGTGGTGTCCAACTTCATGCTGCAGGCGTTACGGAATCAGGACATCACCGTGTTTGGCCAGGGGCAGCAGACCCGCTCCTTCTGCTACGTCAGCGACCTGATCGACGGGATGATCAAAATGATGGAAAACGAACAAGGCTTCATCGG
>CAXNJF010000165.1:0-4778 GCA_964202585.1 Trichlorobacter sp.
TGTGCGATCTCTTTACGAAATGCTTCTTTCTGTTTTGCTTTTAATTGTTCCATCACTTTTTTCTCTTTCGTGGCCTTGACCAGGTCTTCACGACGATCTTCAAGTACCCGGTCCAACGTTTCTATACGCCGTTGCTGTTCCTTCATCTCTTCTCGCTTGCGCGCAAAAAAATCAGCATACAGCTGCATCTCAAAAATTGAATCAATCTGCTGCTGGCGCCCACTAAACTCTTCGGCAAGCAGCTCCGTCTCTGATTTTTCCTGCTCCAGACGATCACAGGCAGCATCAAGATCCTGCTTGGCTGAGGCAAAATCAAGCTTACGCAGTTTTTCAAGTTCAGCACGATAATTGAGAACCTGTTGCATCTCGAACTGCTTCTTGACTGCCATTCCCTGATCCTCTGCTACCCTTCAAAAATCTGCCGGAGGCCTTCAATTGAGTCCGCCAGAGTTGTCGGGTTGGCAACTGCCTGTTTCTGGTAGCTAATCATGGCATCAATCTTACGTATGGCATGGTCAATACCCGGATTACTTCCAGCCTTGTAGGCTCCGATATTGATCAAGTCTTCCGACTGACGATAAATTGCCAGCGTCTCCTTGAATTGACCGGCCAGCTTCCGGTGCCGCTCATCCGTCACATCCCCCATGACCCGGCTTGCGCTGGCCATCACATCAATAGGAGGATAGATATTACGGGCTGCAAGATCCCGAGAAAGCACGATATGACCATCCAGGATGCTCCGCATGGCATCGGAGATCGGCTCATTAAAATCATCTCCTTCAACCAGTACCGTGTAGAGACCGGTGATACTTCCTTCTGGAAAATTACCGGTACGCTCAAGCAATTTGGGCAAGGCAGCAAATACAGACGGGGTGTAGCCTTTGGTGGTAGGTGGCTCACCAATGGCAAGCCCCACTTCCCGCATAGCCATGGCGAACCTGGTTGCTGAATCCATCATCAGCAACACTTTTTTGCCCTGATCCTTGAAATATTCCGCGATGGTAGTAGCCAGATAAGCTCCCCGCATACGGACCAACGGAGGCTGATCGGATGTTGCCACCACAACCACCGACTTGTGCAGCCCCTGTTCCTGCAGATCTTTTTCAACAAACTCCCGTAATTCCCTGCCTCGCTCACCGATCAGGGCAATCACGTTGACATCAGCCTCGGTATACCGGGCAATCATTCCCAGCAGCGTCGATTTTCCGACACCTGAACCAGCCATAATACCAACCCGTTGTCCCTGGCCACAGGTTAGCAAACCGTTGATCGAGCGTATACCCAAATCCAGTGGCCGCCTGATAGGAGGACGTGTCATCGGATTGACCGGTGCCGCATAAATAGGATATTCAACGGTCAGATGCAGTGGGCCTTTATCGTCAATTGGCTGACCCAGTCCATCAATGACTCGCCCCAGCAACCCCGGGCCTACCTTGATAGTGGCTTTGTCACGCCTGACGGCAATCAGGCTGTCAAGCCCTACTCCCCGTAATTCGCCCAGCGGCATCAAAAGAATCTTGTTATCCCTGAATCCTACCACTTCCGCAGGAATTGGCGCTCCATCCCTGGGGCGGACCTCGCAAATCGCCCCTACCGACGTATCCGGACAATAACCTTCTATGACCAGTCCAACGACCTGTGTCACCTTGCCATGCAGCCTGATCGGATTGACCGACTCAACAAACCGCAGGTACCTGTCCATGTGAACCGTTTTCTGTATCATACAGTCCGGCTACTCTGCCGGCTCAGCTGCGGTCATACTGTCCGTCCGCTCTTCAATCAGTCGCCGATAGATTTCATCAAGTTGAGCTTCAAAGCCTGCGTCCACGGTTCCTCGCTCGGTTTCCACCTGGCAACTTCCAACTTCGACAGTCGGATCCGCCTTCAAGGTAAATTTTACAGCAGCCAGTTCTCCCTTCAAGGCCTCGTTCTGACTTGTGGTCAGCAGGGCGTGATCGTCAGGGTGGACCCGGATCAACAGTTCATCCTTCTCATTCAGATTTCGCAATGCAGTACGGATCAGTAGTAATATAATCAGACGATCCTGAGCAACTTCCCGCTTGATCACTTTCCGTGCAATCGCCAACGTCAATGACAGCAAATCATCTTCAGAATCTCGCAACACTCGTTCACGTAACAGCTGCAAGTCCTCGGCTGCTGTACGCAGGCCTTTAAAAACATTCAAAAGGCCGCGTTCTGCAAGGTTTTTACCGTCTTGTAATCCGCGCTGATAACTTTCTTCCTGATACCGTTGCAAATCTTCATCAGTGATGTATGTGCCCGGCGGGGGAGGGGGGGGAACGACTTCGGCAATGTCCACCACCTGTTGCGGCTGCACTATGTACTTACGTTTATCACCAAGTTCAGAGGGATCAAACAGCTCCATCGGGGTGAAATCTTCAGTTTTTTCAGATTGTTTACCTGCTACTACCAGCCCACCCTGCAGTATGTTCTGAAAGCTGAACCCGCCGATCTGCAATTCATCGCCACCAGCCTTGATAACCTTAGACGAGGACATCTTCGCTGCCTCGTCCGCCGAGGACAATCTTGCCTTCCTCCTCCATCTTGCGCACAATCTTGATAATCTCTGACTGAGCCTTCTCTACATCAGAAAGCCGTACCGGTCCCATTACCTCAAGGTCTTCCTTGATCATATCGGCTGCGCGGCTGGAGATATTTCTGAAAATCTTGTTCTTGACATCATCCGTGGATGTCTTCATGGACAAGGTCAGCGTATCGTTTGAAACCTCACGCATAATGGCCTGAATCGAGCGATCATCCATGGCAAAGACATCTTCGAAGGTAAAGAGATGTTTGCGGATAACCTCTGCCAGTGGCGGGCTGAGAACATCCAGCTTTTCAAGAATCTGCTTTTCCTTGGTACGGTCAAAGTGGTTAAACATATCGACAACTTTTTCAACACCACCGACCTTGTAGCGCTGGGTTCCACCCATTGACTTGATCTCACGCTTCATGACATCGTCAATTTCCTGCAGGATTTCTGGCGAGACCTGCTCAACATCAGCTATTCGCAGCACCACTTCCGCCTGCAACTCCTGTGGCAGTGCAGAGATAATCTCACTGGTCTGCTTTGATTTGAGTTTAGCCAGGATAACGGCTATAGCCTGTGGATGTTCCTGGGCAAGGAAGTTGGCGATGCTCTTAGGGTCCATTGAGGCAAGAATATCTACCAGATCACCATAGCTGGATGCCTGCAGCTCATCCATTAACATCTGGGCCTTGGCAGGCCCCAGCGCCTTCTCCAGCACCTTGCGGACAAATTCATCGCCTTGGGAAAAGATGCCTGATTCCGGAGAGATCACCTCATTGAAATCGTCAACCACTTCACTGATCGTCTGACGACTGACATGGCCAAGACTGGCCATGCTCTTTGAGATCCGCTTGATCTCTTCATCTTCCATATGCTCGTAGACCTTGGCAGTTACATCCGCGCCAAGATACAGCATCAGAATTGCAGCTTTATCAGCACCAGTCATAGCGACGATTTCCTCTCATCACGAACTCTCACCCAGCCAGTTCTGCAGGATCTGGGCTACCTGATACGGATTTGTCTTTGCTTTTTCGATCAAGTCTTGTTGTTCTGCCATACTCATAGCCAGCTGGGCTTTTTCACTTGAGGACATTTTTTCCTGCGCATCGGGGGCTATCGCCTCAAGAATATCAGGTCGCGGAGGCCGGGCTGCCCGGAGTGTGTTCAGCATCGGCTTGACTGCAAACAGTATCAGTGCAAGAAAGCCAAGAGCAATCAACAGGTTTTTAAACAGGGTCAGGAAAAAGGGATTCAGCCACCACTTGGTACTCTCGGCAACCCCGGCTGCATCACCGGCATCCTGGAACGGTATGTTCTGGATACTGATCTGATCACCACGCTCTGTATTAAAACCTACAGCCCCCTTGACCAAAGCTTCGATCTTCTGCAATTCGTCAGGAGAACGAGGAGTATATTTGGGCTTGACCGCTTTCCCGTCCTTACCGGGTGCAGCTTCTTCATACTTGCCATCTACCAGAATCGCGACCGACACTTTGCCCAGGGTACCAACCGGCTCAACGGTACGTGATGTAGACCTGCTCACTTCGTAATTCATCGTTTTATCGTTTTTGCTGGCACCTGTACCAGCCGCACCACCTCCCGGCGTGTTCCGGCCAAGGTTGGTCTGTACTCCCGGCACGCCGGTTCCTGCTGCTGCGCCGCCAGATTTTTCATCACTGGACTGCTCGCTACGTACCGCTATACTCTCAGGATCAAATTTTTCCTCTACACGCTCAACCTGCCTGAAGTCGAAGGTTGCCGAAACCCGGGCTACTGATTTACCACCGCCAACAACCTTGTCAAGCAGGGTCTGGAGCCGTTCCTCCATAGTACGCTCATAGCTGCGCTGTGATTCCTGCATGGCAGTTGTAGCCTTTGCACTGGCATCAGCCGTGCCGCTACCCCCCTTACTAAGTATCTTTCCACGGCTGTCAAGCACCGTAACATTATCAGCGTTCATCCCCTCAATTGAGGAAGCCACCAGATGCACCACCCCCTGTACCTCACTGTCACGCAGGGTCTTGCTCCCCTTCATTTTCAGCACCACAGAAGCGGTCGGTGGTTTCTCTGCCTCTTTGAAAAGCGTCTTTTCAGGAATAACCAGGTGGACGCGGGCCTGTTCAACACCGCTTAGCTGGATGATGGTACGGGCCAATTCTCCCTGTAGCGCCCGCTGATAGTTCAGTTTCTGCACAAACTCGGTCATGCCGAAGTTCTTACGGTCAAA
>CAXNJF010000166.1:0-4775 GCA_964202585.1 Trichlorobacter sp.
AGCAGCTGCTCTTGCTTTGTAACAAGCTGAAGAGCCAGCCGTTCAGCTTGAAATCTCTGGCCGGTGAGATAGCAGCAGCATTGAAAATGTTTCACCAGCCTCCAACCTGCTGGCAGACCTCCAGACGACAGCTTTCACTGAAACAGCCGTTGATCATGGGGATACTGAACGTAACCCCGGACTCTTTTTCTGATGGTGGGTGCTACGAAAGTGTTGAACGGGCTGTTGAGCGGGCGCTTGAGATGGAAGCTGAAGGGGCCGATCTGATCGACATCGGTGGCGAAAGCACCCGGCCTGGCGCTCCACCAGTGTTAGCAGATGAAGAGCTGCAGAGAGTTGTGCCGGTTATTGAAGCCCTGTCCAAACGGTTGACAATCCCGATCTCGGTGGATACCTGGAAAAGCGCGGTAGCTGATGCCAGTCTGGCAGCTGGAGCAGAGATTGTTAATGACATCAGTGGTCTGAGCTTTGATCCGGAGATGGGAAATGTGGTTGCCCGTCACGCTGCCGGTCTGGTACTGATGCATACCAGAGGCAAGCCGCAGCAGATGCAGCAGAATACCATCTACAACGACCTGATGGGGGAGTTGGCCGATACGCTTGCAGTGGCTGCTGACCATGCACTGTCGGCAGGCGTGACCCGCGACAGGATTGTTCTTGATCCCGGTATCGGTTTTGCCAAGGATACAAACGGTAATCTTGAAATCCTGCAGCGCCTGCCGGAATTAAAAAGCCTTGGCTTTCCGCTGCTGGTCGGCAGTTCGCGCAAGTCATTTATCGGCAAAACCCTGCACAGGGAAGCAACCGGAGACCGTCTGTTCGGCACAGCAGCAACCGTAGCCATCTCTGTTGCTGCAGGAGCACAGATCCTGCGCGTCCATGATGTGCAGGCCATGAAAGATGTAGCCCTGATGGCTCACGCCATCGTTAACCGACCATCCTGATTACAGAGAATATCAATGAGCTGCCCCATCGACCTGACAGGTATCAGTGACAGCATCATTCTGGCTGCACTGGTCTATTTCTTTTCCCTCATGATCAGACGTGACGTAGCAGTCCGTTTGCTGGCAGTAATGGGGATTCTGGTCGCCTTTTCTTTTATCGCCCGCCTGAGCTGTTTTCCACCGCTTATCCGTGTTATTGATGCGATAGTCCTTTCCATGCCGGTCATTCTTGCCATTATCTTCCAGAACGATCTGCGCCGTGCTCTGCTGATGCTGGGCAAACGCCAGCAGCACGCAGAGGTCCATGCTGATGATGGCACCGTAGATGAGGTGTTGCGTGCCCTGGCAGACCTGGCCAGCCGTCATATTGGCGCCTTGATTGTGGTGGTACGGCATCAACCGATTGAACACCTGATTCAGGTAGGCACTGATATTGATGCAATCGTAACCAGTGAGCTGTTAAATTCCATTTTTTTGCCCTACTCGCCAATCCACGACGGCGCTGTTATCCTGCACAAAAACAAGATAACCCGGGCAGGCTGTCTGTTGCCCCTGTCGCACAATCCGGATATTGCCAAAAGTTTTGGCACACGCCACCGGGCCGCCTTGGGGCTTTCCGAGCTTTCCGACGCCCTGGTGCTGGTGGTTTCCGAGGAAACCGGCAAGATTTCAGCTGTCCGCGATGGGAAGATTACCTATGATATCGACACTGCAGACCTGAAGCGTCTCTTGAAAAAATCTCTGGAACAGCATTCCCAACGGATCTGAAGGAGCGGGAAAATATGAAAAAACTTTTTGGCACTGACGGCGTTCGCGGCGTTGCCAATGTCCATCCCATGACCACCGAAACCGCCATGCAACTTGGCCGTGCTGCAGCCTATATTTTCAAGAGCGCCAGCCGTCGACGCCACCGGATCGTGATCGGCAAAGACACCCGGCTTTCCGGCTACATGCTTGAAAGCGCCCTGGTAGCCGGGATCTGCTCCATGGGGGTGGATGTGTTGCTGGTGGGACCACTGCCGACCCCTGGCATTGCCAACATTACCAAATCAATGAGGGCTGATGCCGGCGTGGTTATTTCTGCCTCCCACAACCCGTTTCAGGACAACGGGATCAAGTTTTTTTCTGCTGATGGCTTCAAACTGCCGGATGAAATTGAACTGAAGATTGAAAAGCTGCTGGACTCAAAAAAGATCGACGCCCTGCGCCCCACGGCAACAGAGGTGGGCAAAGCCTTCAGGATCGACGATGCCGCCGGCCGCTATATTGTCTATCTCAAGAACAGTTTTCCCGCCGACCTGGATCTGGCAGGGCTTAAAATAGTACTGGATTGCGGCAATGGCGCTGCCTACAAGGTAGCGCCTGCGGTATTTGAAGAGCTGGGTGCTGAAGTTATTTCATTCGGAGTAAAGCCAAACGGCACCAATATTAATGCCGGTTGTGGTTCACTCCACCCGGAAGTGATCAGTGAAGCGGTTAAAAGTCATCGGGCCGACATCGGCATAGCCCTTGACGGTGATGCTGACCGGGTCATTGTCTGTGATGAATTTGGCAATGAAGTCAATGGCGATCAGATTATGGCGATCTGCGCCACCAGCATGATTGCCCGGAAACAGTTGAAAAAGAAAACCCTGGTTGCCACGGTGATGAGCAACATGGGCCTTGATATCGCCCTGCGCAAGGTGGGGGGCAAGATCATTAAGACCGCTGTTGGAGACCGTTATGTAGTGGAGGAGATGCGTAAAGGGGGGTATAATCTTGGTGGCGAGCAATCCGGCCACCTGATCTTCCTGGACAACAACACCACCGGTGACGGGGTAATGGCAGCCCTGCAGCTGCTGGCCGTGATGCGGCGCAGTGAAAAGCCGCTTTCCGAGCTGGCAGAGGTGATGATCCCGCTGCCCCAGGTGTTGGTCAACGTGCGGGTCAGGGCACGGCAGGATATCATGACCCTTCCCAGCGTTGCTGCAGCCATCCGGGGGGTTGAGGAGAAGCTGGGCAATGAAGGCAGGGTGTTAATCCGCTATTCCGGCACCGAGCCGCTTTTGAGGATTATGCTGGAAGGGCAGGATAAATACGAGATTACTGACTGGGCCAATGAGATTGCCGATCTGGTCAGGCAGCAGATTGGAGAGAAGTAGCATGGCAAAGCTGGGGTTAAACGTTGATCATATCGCCACGGTGCGGCAGGCGCGGGGGGGAACCGAGCCTGATCCGGTCACCGCTGCCGCCATTGGTGAACTGGCCGGAGCTGAAGGGATTACGATCCACCTGCGGGAGGATCGCCGCCATATTCAGGATCGTGATCTGGAAATCCTGCGCCGGACTGTGCAGACCAAGCTGAATCTTGAAATGGCTGCAACCAGCGAAATGGTTGAGATCGCCTGCAGAATAAAACCGGATCAATGTACCCTGGTACCGGAAAAAAGGCAGGAGCTGACCACCGAGGGAGGGCTGGATGTTGTCGGAAACCTTGCGAACATCGCTCAGGCAATCATCGGTCTGCATAGTGCAGGCATTACTGTAAGCCTGTTTGTTGACCCGACCGAAGAGCAGATCAATGCCTCCAAAGCTGCCGGCACCGATGCGATTGAGATTCATACTGGTCGCTATGCCGAGGCCTGTGGCGAAGCGTCCCGTCACCACGAACTTGCCGCCATCAGAGAGGCGATTGTACTGGGCAACGAATTGGGTCTGACGGTTCATGCCGGGCACGGTCTCAACTATGTCAATATTCTGCCGTTGACCACGATGGACGGCATTGAAGAGTTTAACATCGGCCACAGCATCATCTCCAGAGCGGTCCTGGTGGGGCTGGACCGGGCTGTACGAGAGATGGTGGCGTTGATCAGGCAGGGGTAAAATACAAGAAGGGAGTTTGCCATGCATGGAGTTCGTGAAATTATTCAAGAAGCAACGGCACTACCGGTTGAAGAGCGGGTTATTGTAGTTAATTCACTGCTACGTTCACTTAACACTCCTGATCCCGCAATTGAAAGGGAATGGTTTACAGTAGCAGAGCGACGTCTTGAAGAACTTCGCTCCGGTAAAGTACAAGCAATCCCTGTCGATGAAGTTTTGGAAGACGACACTACGTTGGAGATGCTCCTGGCCCAAATTACGCCGGAAAACATTCATCAGGAAGTATCATCTGGCGATGCAACCGGTAACGAAGCATGGTAACGCAGATTCCATATATTCCTGACCGTGGTGATATTGTCTGGCTCGACTTTAACCCGCAAGCGGGGCGTGAACAGGCGGGCAGACGCCCGGCACTTGTACTTTCACCTTCATCATACAATGGTAAAACCAGCCTGGCTTTGTTTTGTCCCATAACCAGTCAGATGAAAGGTTATCCCTTTGAAGTACCAATTCCTGCTGATTTGTCTGTTAATGGAGTTATTGACGAATGTCATGACATCGGTTACCCGGATGTGTCAAGACATAGGTTACCTTTAACGCCAGTTTTTGTGTCATGACATCGGTTACCTTCATTAGGGTGTTGGCAATTACTAAAATACCATTTATAATATCTTCATCTCTCTTAAAGGAAGGTGAGCATGAAGATATCGACTCTCGACAAAAAAGGTGTTGGGGCTGAAGTCATTGAGACCATTTCTCTTTTAGTTGATCGTATTCCTTGGCCCTCCCGGCGTCAGGCAATGGCTGAGGTAACACAACTCCTGCTTGACGGTAAACCTCGCGTAGCTGAAGATGCCTTTGGCTGGAGCCGCACTACCGTAAGACTTGGTATCAACGAATTACGAACCGGCATTGTCTGTCACAACGACCTGACGCAGCGGCGCAAGCCCAAAACAGAAGAAAAGTATC
>CAXNJF010000167.1:0-4736 GCA_964202585.1 Trichlorobacter sp.
GTCCGTTCTACCCGTTGATCTTCCAGCTCTTTTCCGGCTGTCTCTGCTTGAACCAGCTTCCGCGCCAATTCCTGCTGCTGTGCTGCCACTGCCGAAAGCGGTTGTTCCGCCAGAGCGCCCAGCTGTTCCCGCAGCTTTTGAATACCAGCTGCAAGAGCGCCTGATTGAACCTGCAGATCCCCCTTAGCTGCCAATGCCCCCTGATGCCTGGCGGTGGCTTCAGTCACCAGCTTGCGAACTTTTTCAAGCTCTTTCTCAGTCGGTACCTCTCCGGCTGATTGTGCCGGCCTGGGATGGTCCTGAGAGCCACAGACCGGGCAAGGTTTGCCCTCAACCAGCTCACGGACCAGCAGAGCGGCCTGGCCTGATACAAAGCGCTGCTGCAGGTCTTCGTAACCGGTCTGCAGCTCCTGCTGCTGCTGTTCTGCCACAGTAACCGCAGTCACGGCGGCCTGCAGTTCCAGCTCAAGCGCGTGCTTTGCCGTTATGTCATGTTCCAGCTGCTGGCGGGCACTCTTAAGCTTTGCAAGCTGATCAGCCTCGGCCTTCAGCTGTCCGGCCTGCCCGCTGCTCTGCGAGAGGTTTTCAATGGAGAGGGTGAGTACAGCAAGCCGCTCTTCTCTGGTTGTTATCGTACTTTTAAGTTTTTCAACTGCCGTGCGCCCAACCAGTTCCGCCTTTTGGGCCTGATCCAGGCGCAAGCGGCCAGATTCAAGCTCTCTGATTTTCTGCAGCTGCGCCTCAAGCCTGGTCTTTTCAACGGTCAGGGCAGGCACCTGCTCTGCTGCGGTTCTGGCCTGCTGCAGTTGCTGCTTCAGCGTCTGCTGCTGTCCGGCAAGCGCCGAGATGGTCTCTGCCAGTGCGGTCAGTTCCAGGGTGCGGTCACCAAGGTCTTGCGCGGTCTTTGTCATCGCCTGATCAAGATCAACCAGGTTTAAAGCCCGGCTTGCCAATTCAGTTCTGGCCGCCAGCTGATCCATCGCTCCCTTTTGGGTCGCGAGGGCTGCATAGACTGTTTGGGATTGATCATGCTCCGTAAACCGGGCAGCCAGCGCCTGTGCTTCCTGCAACTGCTGGTCAGCCTGCTGCTGAAGCCTGGACTGCTCGGCCAGGTGTCCCGACAGCTCCTGCCGCCTGTCCTCCAGAGCGGTTATCTGCAGCTCAAGGTCCTGTGTGCTGGCAACCTTGTTACTGACCAGTATCCCTTCCACCGCTGCTTTCAACTCCTTCAGCTCACCGCCAAGGGTCCCCCGCCGATTCTTGAGGGAGAGCTCCAGCAGTTTGAAACGACCGGTGCCGAACAGCTTCTCCAGGATCTGCTCCTTTTCATCGGATTTGGCCAGAAGCAGCTTGCGAAACTCCCCCTGGGGCAGCACCACCACCTGTCGAAACTGTTCACTGCTGAACCCGAGTACCTCTTCAACCTTTTGCCTGACCTCCCCGACCTTGCTGGACCGTTCGCCAATCAGAGCCCCCTGCTGATCCACCTGACAGAACTCCACCAGATGTTTGATCTCCCGTGTTTTTCCCTTCTGCTGAATGGTCTGGGGTGGTGTCCGTTTGATATGGAACCGGCGGGGGCCGACCTGAAACAGGAACTCAACCTCACAGAGCGAGTCTGCAGCAGCCCGTTGTGAGCGCAGGTAATGTTCATCACGCTTCTCGCCGCTGGGATCGCCGTAGAGTGCATAACAGATACCGTCCAGGATGGTGGTCTTGCCAGCGCCGGTCGGGCCATGAATCAGCAGGAAGGCGTTATCACCATACCGGGTGAAGTCAACTATCTGTTCACCGATGAACGGGCCAAAAGAGCGCATGGTCAGCTTGAGCGGTCTCATGCTGCACCCCCTTGGCTTGCGCTCAGCTCTGTCAGCACGGTTTCCATCAGCCGCGCCTCTTCCTGATTGAGATCATCTCCGGTGACATGCCTGAAGAAGGAGGCCACAATCTCCTGATCGCTCTTGCTGCGGATCTCGATGGTTCCCTGCCCTGCCCCTTCACGCTGGTACTCGCTGCGGGTGATGTTGAGCAGATTGGGATAGATGCCCCGCAAGGTGGCGGCATAGTCAAACAGGGCACCCCGGTCGGTCAACTCAATCCAGAGATAGTCTTCCCTGCCAGGGTCTGTGGCTCCGTTTGCAAGCAGCTGCGCCAGCTCACCGTTGATGCTGCGGACATCCCTGAGCGGCTTGAGCAGTATCGACTCACGAGTGAAACTGCCGTCAGCGGCAAGGTCATAGATAACCACCTCTTTCCGGTGACCTGCCTCCGAGAAAGAGTATTTAAGGGGGGAACCGGCGTAATAGACGGTGTCGCTGATCTTCTGGGACCGATGCAGGTGCCCCAGCAGGGTCAGGTTGAACCGTCTGAAATGATCGGGCTCCACCAGACTTGAACCTCCGATGGACAGGGGCCGTTCAGACTCCGAAGTTATTCCCCCCTGGGTGAAGCAATGGGCAAGGCAAACGGTTCGTCCCTCACAGGCGGGCAGCGACTGTATGACTGCCGACAGAGCACTGTTAAAATCGCTGATACCGGGATCATCCAGCTGTTTGCGTAACAGCAGCGGTTCGATATAAGGCAGGGGAAAAAAAGTAACCGGCCCGTGGGTATCAGGCAAGGTAACCGGCAGGATCGCCCCCGGCAGACCCGGCGCAATGTGGAGCCCCTGTGAACTGACCAGACGGCCTGCGAAAGAGAGACGCTCGGCGCTGTCATGGTTGCCCGGAGTCAGCACAACCTTGACCTTGAGCTCAATCAACAGCCTGGTCAAAAACTCGTCCATCAGCACCGTGGCCTGCACCGGAGGTACAGAGCGGTCATAGACATCACCACTGATGGCCACCACGTCAACCTTGCCATCTCTGACGCACGCGATGATCTGTTCCAGAATATGGGCCTGGTCGCTGGTCAGACAGACGTTGTGAAGGATCTTGCCAAGATGCAGGTCAGCAAGGTGCAGAATACGCATGAGAGTTACTCCTGCTGTAAAAGAGGGATAAAAACCTCCGCCCGGCGGGGAGAAGCTGAAGAGGGAAACAGTTCTTAACTATACGCCGCAAAAAAAAATAAAAACAGGCTGTTTTTATCGTTTGGATCAGCTATTGTAAAAACAAGGTAGCGCTACCTGGAATCAGAAGAAAGTTTAAAAAGAGGAGAAGCAGTTCAAGCAGTTTGGCTCCTGAACAAAACGAAACCAGATGAAGGAGGGCTTCTATGACTGAGGATACGCCCCCAGGTTTTTACCAAACACATACTAACATAGAGACACAGGCTGTTGAATGAGCCTGTAACCCATGAAATGGGTGTATTACGAGATAAACAGAGGCCCGCTTGACAAAGCGGGCCTTTCATTTCAGACGATATTGAAGTTGGTGTGAATCATCTTCTGCAACTCCTCGATCCTGATCACCGCCTGCCTCAACTCTTCCCGCTCATTGTTATCAAGCAGCAACGGGTCAAGATAGTAGGCATCCTTCTGAATCCCCTTGATCTGCTTAATCTGCAACAATATCCGGTGACGGGTTAAAATGTCGTACGACTTCCGCAGGCCGTCTGCCATCTCGCTGGAAAAGCTACCTTCCCGTTCCAGGCAGGTGATCCTCTGAACCGTGCTGGTGGCAGACATCCCCTGGCTGATGGCCAGTATACGGACATTCATGACCAGCGGCGCCCATGCCAGCAGTTTGATATTCAGCTCTCCCCTGTGCTCTCCGGCCGGTTCAATCCAGAGCCGACGCATGAACCCCAGAGCCAGCTTCATTTCTGTGGCTGCTCTGGCCATGCTCCACAACACCTGGAAGTGCTCCTTCTCCATATCACGAATCAACTCGATCAATTTTTCACCCAACAGACGATCGCCTCCAACATAACGGGCATCAGAAAGAACAATCAGATCCATCATATTCTTGGCAAAGTCTTCCACCTCATAACGCACAATGGCAAATAACCGTTTACGCCACTGTTTGAAGGAACCCCGCCAGGTGGGATTACTGGTCATGATATCGCCAGTGCAGCGTTTGAATCCGGCTGTTTCAAGACAGTCCACCAGCCTGTTTCCAAACTCTACATACCACGCATCGGCAGCTTCTTCCCCCCCGTCATCATAGACGATCAGATAGTCCTGATCAGTTATCAGGGTCTGCTCTTCACGGCCATCACTGCCCATGCTGATCAGTGAAAATGAGACCGGCGGATCACCCTGCCCGGCTGTTTTCATCTCATCAAGCACGATCTGCAGTGCCCGTTCAGCCAGCAGATCCCGGTAGTGGGTACAGGAACGATGGAGGTTGCTGACCGATTCTGCGGCGACAAAACGATCCATCTCGATCCGGTTCAGCTCATCATGCAACTGCTTTAATGTTGGAGCATCTGCTGTTTCAATCAGCCCCTGCTGCAGGGCTGACCGGGCATCCCATACTTCAAACTTTCGGCGCACGACCGCGAGATCCTCATGGATCTGGTGCAAGGTTTCCGTAATTTCTTCAACGGTACAGTAGCGGGTGATCTGCGAAAGCGGCGGCAGATCATCCAGTAAACGGCTCATGTCATCACTTTGAGGCTGTTCCATCGGAACCTCGGATTATGAAATTAAAAAAGGGGAGGCTTTTCAGCCTCCCCAACTATAGCACAGTTCTGCTGATTGAAAAGATCGGTTTAGTGATCAACAGCCTTTGCCATGCCCAGGCCGGTATTCTGGCGGACATAGACTTCGTCCCACATCTCTTCTGCCTTCT
>CAXNJF010000168.1:0-4727 GCA_964202585.1 Trichlorobacter sp.
TCCCCGGAAAATATCTGCAAGGAGCCGGGGCCCTGCATGAATTACCGGCGCTGGTCAAGCTGTTTGGCAAGCGGGGACTGATCCTTGCTTCACCTACGGCCCACGGGAAGATTCTTCCTGAAAGCGGCATTGAACTAAACCCGAACAACCTGTATGTCGATCGTTTTACCGGCGAGTGTTGTGAAGCCGAACTGACACGGCTGGATGCAGTTATCCGGGAGACAAACACTGATGTGCTGGTGGGGATGGGGGGCGGAAAAGCGATTGATACAGCCAAGATCGCCGCTGACCGGGCAAACATACCGGTCATCATCATTCCCACCATCGCTTCGACCGATGCCCCCTGCAGCGGGTGTGCAGTGTTGTATTCCGGGCAGGGGGTTTTTGAATCGGTGTACTATCAAACATCAAATCCGGCAGCTGTGGTTGTTGATACGGCAATTATTGCCAATGCGCCGGTCCGCTTTCTTGTGGCAGGCATGGGAGATGCACTGGCAACCTGGTTTGAAGCCCGGTCATGCAGCGCCACGCAGTCTGAAAACGCGTGCGGCGGACTGGGCACCATGACCGGACTCAACCTGGCCCGGCTCTGCTATGACACCCTGCTTAACTATGGCGTTGCCGCCAGGATTGCTGCTGAACAGCAGATCATCACACCGGCTTTAGAACGGATTGTGGAGGCGAATATCCTCTTGAGCGGTATCGGCTTTGAAAGCGGCGGACTGGCAGCCGCTCACTCCATTCACAACGGGCTTACGGCACTGCAAGAAACCCATGCTTTTTTTCATGGCGAAAAAGTTGCCTTTGGCGTTTTGGCCGGCCTGCAGCTGACTGATGCCCTGCCGGAAGAGTCAGATACGGTTTACTCCTTCTGCGAACAGATCGGGTTGCCCACCACCCTGGCTGATTTGGGACTCAAGGACTGCGACCGCAGCAGGCTGATGGAGGTTGCAGAAAAAGCCTGTGCCCCGCTTGAATGCATCCATCACGAAGCAGGCACGATAACGCCGCAGAACGTTCTGCAGGCCCTGTTAGCTGCGGATGCGATCGGAACCTGCAGAAAAAAGCAGGCTGACCGCCCTTGACCCCTCAATCCCGTCCTGACATACGCCATCTGCCCCTGACCCTTGATGAGGCCCGCAGCCGGGGCTGGCATGAGCTGGACATTATCTTCGTCACCGGTGATGCCTATATCGACCATCCAGCCTTTGGGGTGCCGTTGCTGGCCCGCTGGCTGGAGGCTCACGGCTTCCGGGTCGGTATCATCCCCCAGCCGGACTGGCGATCCAAAGAGCCGTTTATGGCCCTGGGACGTCCCCGGCTGTTTTTTGCCGTGTCTGCCGGTGCCATGGATTCAATGGTGGCCCACTACACCCCCCGCAAGAAGCTGCGCCACGATGATGCCTACACGCCGGGTGGCAAGCATGGTGCCCGGCCTAATCGTGGCACCATCATCTATACCTCACGCCTGAAAGAGGCCTACCGGGATGTGCCGGTGGTCCTGGGAGGCATTGAGGCATCGCTACGTCGTCTTGCCCACTACGACTACTGGGAAGACAAGGTGCGACGCTCGATTCTGCTGGATGCCAAGGCCGACCTGCTGATCTACGGCATGGCGGAGCGCTCGCTGCTGGAACTGGCTGTCCGCCTGAAGCAGGGAGAGCCGTTCAGTTCGCTCAAGCAGCTGCGTGGCACCGTCGTTGCTGACAAAGAGTTTTGTCAGGAAGCGGTTCAACTGGGTTCGTTTGAAGAGGTGAGCACAGATACAGACGCCTATCTTCAGGCTTTTAAACTGTCTGAGCAGGAGCAGAATCCGTACTGTGGCCGGACACTGGTGCAAGCTCACGGCAATCGCCTGATACGCTGCAACCCGCCAGCAGAGCCTCTGACCACACCGGAGCTTGATGCTGTATATGCCCTGCCCTTCACCCGTGAGCCTCATCCGTCTTACACCGAACAGATTCCGGCTTTTGAACAGATCAAGACCTCTTTAACCAGCCATCGCGGCTGTTTTGGCGGTTGCTCGTTCTGCGCCATTACCTATCATCAGGGCAAAGTTATCCAGTCCCGCTCAACAGCATCGGTAACAGCAGAGTTGCAACTTCTGTCAAAGAAACCCTGGTTTCGCGGTACCATCAGCGATCTGGGCGGTCCCACGGCTAATATGTACGGCACCGCCTGCGGCGCTGCCGATGGTGGCAAAAGCTGCCGGCGGCCCAGCTGCCTGAGCCCCAGAGTATGTCCAAATCTGCGCACAGATGATCGTGCTGCAGTCGCGCTGTTGAAAAAGGCATCTGTCCAGCCCGGTATCAAGACCCTCACCGTTACGTCGGGGATTCGCCTCGATCTGCTGGATCTACAGCCGGACTATTGTACGGAGCTGGTTGACCGGCATGTGGGGGGGCTGCTGAAGGTAGCGCCGGAACATCTGGTGGATACGGTCACCCGTCTGATGCGAAAACCCGGCAAGGAAAGCTTTATCCGTTTTCTGGAGCGGTTTCGTGAAGCGAGCAGACGGTCGGGCAAGCGTCAGACGGTGGTCCCCTACCTGATGTCAGGTCATCCCGGCTGCCGGCTGGAGGATATGGTGCTGCTGGCAGCAGAGCTGCGGCAACTGGGGCTGAAGGTTGAGCAGGTACAGGAATTTACCCCGACGCCGGGCACTGCGGCAACTTGCATGTATTATACCGGCAGAGACCCGGATAGTGGAAACGCCGTGTATGTGGCCAGAACTGACCGGGACAAGATCATGCAAAAATCTGTCCTGCTCTGGCATCTGCCGGAGGAACGGCAACGTTCGTTAAAGATGCTGCGGGAAGCCGGGCGGGAAGATCTGATCCGTGTGCTGGATACCGGCAGTCCCGGACGAAACAGCGGGGGGAGAACAGGCGTGAACAAAAAAAGAACGGCCCGCTGAATACTCAAACGGGCCGCCTGATTGGTTTGTGTTTGTGACCAGTTACTTGATTTTGTTAATGTTGGCAGCCTGAAGGCCTTTCGGGCCCTGTACGATGTCGAAACTTACCGACTCCCCCTCTGCCAGTGACTTGAATCCGTCACCTTGAATAGCGGAGAAATGTGCGAAAACGTCCTCGCCACCCTCTTGCTCGATAAAACCAAACCCCTTGGTGTCGTTAAACCATTTTACCTTGCCTTGAGCCATCGCTTACTTCCTCCTTCGTGTGTTGCCGGACAGCGCCGGATCTGAAAAATATCTGCCAAGTTTCCGGAGCTGTTGCAGGAGTGTCGCCAAGCAAGGGCAATCCAGCGGGTGCTTCGTGAGTACTGCTGTCACGTCCGAAACTTATCGTTGCGTCCCTGTAGCACAGAGCATGGTGGCTGTCAAGATAATTGCTCTGATTACATTCTGATTTCGTTGCTCTTGGTTTGCAGTTTTTTGACAAGATCCTGATAGCCGTTGGTGGAAATGATCTTGTTAAACTGGGTACGGTAGTTTGACACCAGACTCACCCCCTCAATGACCACATCATAGACCATCCAGCTAGTGTCCCCCTTCTTCATCAACCGGTAGTCCAGGGTGTACTCATCCTGCTTGGCAGTGATCACCTTGGATTTTACCTCAGCATAGTCACCATCAACGATCTCTTTGGTGTAGACGATCTTCTCATTATTGTAGGATTCAATCTTGCCGGCATACGAGTTTTCAAGCAGGGCGGCAAACAGCTCTGTAAACTGCTTTCGCTCAGCCGGTGTGCGCTGGTTCCAGTGTTTGCCAAGTGAACGTTTGGCCATTTCCTGGCTATCAAAAATGGTGGCAATGGATTTTTTAATGGCGGACCGGCGGCGCTGCTCATTGGCCTTTTTTTTCAGCTCTTTGTCGCTGACGGTCTTGATAACTTCGTCAACGGTCTTTTTGACGGTATCGGTAACCGTGGCACAGGCTGTTGTTGCGGTAAAGAGACAGACAACGGTAAGCAGTAAAAAACGTTTCAGCATGATCAGGCTCCTTGATAGCAGTACAAATTAGTGTTGGGCAGGAAGCGGATTTTCACCAATGGCGTAAACAAGGTTTGCCTTGGCCATGTAAAAGTCGAAAATGGACTGATAATGGGCTGACTTCATCTTGCCGTACACCCCCACCGCATCAAACACATCGCGGGGATTGCCGACACCAAAGTCAAAATTGGCAAGCGCTGCGGCGCCCCATTTTTTTGCACTTTGAAACGCATTCTTCGTGATTGCTATATTTTTCTGCGCTTCCCGCATCTCCAGCAAGGCCTTTTCAACCTGGAGCGGAATGTAGCTGTCAGCATACTGTCTGGTGCTCACAAGGCGATTGAGCTGAGCCTGTTCACCGGCAACCTTCGCAGCGGTGATGCCAAAATCAAGATGCCATTTCAGGCCCAGCGCAGCACCGCCATAGCCGTGCTGAAAAGTGTCAGAGATATAGGGGTTTTTAATCCGGTCACGGTTTGCAGCGTAGGCCCAGGAAACCATGCCGGCCAGAAATATGTCCGGATAGTAGTTAGCCCTGGCTGCCTCAACCAGTGCCGTACGGGCAGCCATCCCTTCGGCAAGCTGTTTGAATTCAGGACGCAGGACACGAGCCTTCTCAACAATCCCTGACAGTTCAGGCAGCGACTCGTCAGGAAGCTCCAGCCGCTCTGTTGCAACCGAGACATCCACATTATCTGCCAGCACCAGACGTGCCTTAAGGGCTGCTGTTGCCAGACGCTCCCCTTTCAGCGCTTCTTCCATATATTTGT
>CAXNJF010000169.1:0-4722 GCA_964202585.1 Trichlorobacter sp.
CTGATTGAAGCGTTACGAACCCTGCGGATGCTGCATTATAGCGCCTGGCTGGCCCGGCGCTGGGATGATCCGGCCTTTCCGATCACCTTCCCCTGGTTCAACACCATGCATTATTGGGGTGAGCATATCCTGGAACTGCGGGAACAGCTGGCTGCGCTGGATGAACCTCCGCTGGAACTGCTATGACCAAACAAGAGCTGCTCACGGCGATCGTTGCCACCCTTGAGGCTGATCTGGCCCTGTTTTTTTCTGCCGCCAAAACCGCCCATGCCGCTGCCACCCATGCGGAATGCCTGCCTGACAACAAGTACGACACCACTGCCCTGGAGGCGTCCTACATCGCCCAGGGGCAGGCCAACCGGGCCCAGGAGATCAGGCTGGCTCTGGAATACTACCGGAACCTGACACTGCAGGAGTTTGATGACACCACACCGATCCGACTGACTGCGCTGATAACCCTGGAGGATGAACAGGGAAGTCCGCGTCGACTGTTTCTCGGCCCTGCCAGCGGTGGTTTAAAGATCAGGGATAATGACTCGGAGATCGTGGTGATCACTCCCGGTTCTCCTTTGGGGCGTGGTCTGCTGGGGAAACAGACCGGGGATGAAGTGCAGGCTGACGAACAGGTAACATCAGCGACGTTTGCGATTGTTGCCGTTGAGTAGCTAGTGAGTAGCTAAATAACTCTATGCTGTTCCGGCAGGTGTGTAGCGTCAACCGGATAATCTGTAATGGAAACGAAACCATAGTGATGCAGGTTACGTTGAATGTCCCCTGTAAGCCCTGTTGGCGTACTATTTGCTTTTAACGTCGTTGCTTCTTTAACAGCTGGCAAGAACTTACCTCTTTACAAGGGTTGCAAACATGAAAACTATCGGAGTACCGAAAAAACAGGGGCTGTACGATCCCCAGTTTGAGCATGATGCCTGCGGTGTCGGTTTTGTAGCAAACATCAAGGGGAAGAAATCCCATGAGATTGTTGCACAGGCCTTGACCATCCTGGCCAATCTGGACCACCGTGGCGCAGTCGGTTGTGAGCACAATACCGGTGACGGCGCCGGTATCCTGCTGCAGATGCCTGATGCCTTTTTGCGCAAGGTCTGCGCTCCGTTGGGGATACGCTTGCCGGAGCCGGGTGAATACGGTGTCGCCATGCTGTTTACCTCCCCGCAGGCGACGGAGCGCAACAGCGCCCGCCACATTCTGGAGCGGATTATCGCTGAAGAAGGGGTGCAGATCATCGGCTGGCGCGATGTGCCGACAGATAACAGCTCACTGGGTAATACCGCCAAGGCGGGGGAACCGATGGTTCGCCAGCTGTTCCTGCAGCCAAGCGACACCACTATTGATGAAGCGGCGTTCAATCGCAAACTGTACCTGATCAATCAGCGTGCCATCCATGAGATCCGTGACATTGAGGTTGATAACCACTGGTATGTTTCCAGCATTTCCACCCGTACCATCATCTACAAAGGGATGCTGATGCCGGTGCAGGTGGACCAGTATTTTTCAGACCTGCGTGATCCTGAAATGGTTTCGGCCCTGGCGCTGGTTCACTCCCGTTTCTCTACCAACACCTTCCCCAGCTGGGAAAGGGCCCACCCCTATCACCTGATGGCCCACAACGGCGAGATCAACACCCTGCGAGGCAACGTTAACTGGATGTATGCCCGCCAGTCGATGTTCAACAGCGAGCTGTTCGGTGACGATATCAAGAAAGCGCTACCGATTATCAATACCAACGGTTCTGACTCGGCCATGTTTGATAACTGTCTGGAGCTGCTGGTGATGTCTGGCCGTTCGCTGCCCCATGCGATCATGATGATGGTGCCTGAACCGTGGGAGAACCACGAGGGGATGAGCAAGGAAAAACGGGCCTTCTACGAATACCATGCCTGCCTGATGGAGCCGTGGGATGGTCCGGCGGCGGTTGCCTTTACCGATGGCCGCAGTATCGGCGCGGTGCTGGACAGGAACGGTCTGCGTCCCTGCCGTTATTACATCACTACTGATGATCTGGTGATTATGGCCTCCGAGGCCGGTGTTTTGCCGGTTCCGCCAGAGAAGGTGCTCCAGAAAGGGCGTCTGCAGCCGGGCAAGATGTTTCTGATTGATACGGAGCAGGGCAGGATCGTACCTGACGAAGAGATCAAGAAGGAGCTTGCTTCTGCAAAACCTTATACTGACTGGGTAAAAACCAATCATCTGTTGCTGGAAGAGTTGCCGGAAGCCAAGAAGGCGCATGAGTTTGACCATGCAACCATCCTGCAGCGTCAGCAGGCCTTTGGCTATACCTATGAGGATCAGCGGGTTATTCTGGGGCCGATGGCCATGGATGGCATCCAGCCGCTGGGATCAATGGGGACCGATACGCCGCTGGCGGTGTTATCTGATCAGCCCCAGCTGCTGTACAACTATTTCAAACAGCTCTTTGCCCAGGTTACCAATCCGCCAATCGATCCGATCCGGGAAGAGATCATCACCTCCACCGTGACCAGAATCGGTTCTGAATCCAACCTGCTCAAGCCCACCGCCTCCAGCGCCCGGGTGATCAGGCTGGAACAGCCGATCCTGACCAATGAAGAGTTTGAAAAACTGCGCCATCTGGATCAGCCCGGCTTTAAGACCACTACCCTGACTCTGCTGTTCAAGGCTGCCGATGGGGCCGAGGGGATGGAAAAGGCGCTGGAAAGCCTGTTCAGTGCAGCTATCAGGCATATTGAGGCCGGTACCACCGTTCTGTTGCTGTCTGATCGCGGCGTGAATGATGAATATGCTGCCATACCGGCGCTGCTGGCTATGGCCGGTCTGCACCACCATTTGATCCGTACCGCCACCCGTACCCATGTTTCGCTGGTGCTGGAGTCGGGCGAGCCCCGTGAAGTGCATCATTTTGCGGTACTGCTGGGCTACGGTGTAACCGCCATCAACCCCTATCTTGCCTTTGAGTCGCTGGATGATCTGATTCAGCAGGGGATGCTGCCGGGCATCGATCACAAGCAGGCGGTTAAAAATTATATCAAGGCGATTGTCAAAGGGGTGGTCAAGACCATGGCCAAGATGGGGATCTCCACGGTGCCCAGCTATCGTGGCGCCCAGATCTTTGAAGCGGTCGGCCTGCATCAGTCGGTGATTGACAAGTACTTTACCTGGACCCCTTCTCGGATCGGCGGAACCGACCTGAACGGCATTGCCAGCGAACTGCTGGTGCGCCACGCCAAGGCCTATCCCAAGCGGGTTGCCGCAGATCCTACCCTTGATCCGGGCGGTCAGTACCAGTGGCGTAAGGATGGGGAGGAACACCTCTTTAATCCGCTGACCATCACCTCATTGCAGAAGGCGACCCGTACCAATGACTATCAGGAGTTCAAGGTATTCTCAAACCTGATTGATGAGCAGAGTGAGCGTCACTATACCCTGCGCGGTCTGTTGGATTTTAAGGATCGTGTGCCGGTTCCGCTTGAAGAGGTTGAGCCGGTTGAAGAGATCGTCAAGCGTTTCAAGACCGGCGCCATGTCCTACGGCTCGATCAGCCAGGAAGCCCATGAAGCGTTGGCCATCGCCATGAACCGGATCGGTGGCCGTTCCAACACCGGTGAAGGGGGCGAGGATCCGGAGCGCTTTACCTGGACCAACGAGCAGGGGGATTCAAAAAACAGCAACATCAAGCAGGTGGCCTCCGGTCGTTTCGGGGTAACCAGCAACTACCTGACCAATGCCGGAGAGCTGCAGATTAAGATGGCCCAGGGGGCCAAGCCGGGTGAGGGGGGCGAGCTGCCCGGCCACAAGGTCTACCCGTGGGTTGCCAAGACCCGCCATACCACCCCAGGTGTCGGTCTGGTATCGCCGCCACCGCACCACGATATCTACTCGATTGAGGATCTGGCCGAACTGATCCATGATCTGAAGAACGCCAACCGCCGCGCCCGGATCAGCGTCAAGCTGGTTTCGGAAGTGGGCGTCGGCACCATTGCGGCCGGGGTGGCCAAGGCCCATGCCGATGTCGTGCTGATCAGCGGTTACGATGGAGGTACCGGCGCATCGCCACTCTCCAGTATCAAACATGCCGGTCTGCCTTGGGAGCTGGGTCTGGCTGAGACCCATCAGACGCTGATGCTGAATAACCTGCGCAGCCGGATCATCGTTGAGGTGGACGGCCAGTTGAAGACCGGGCGTGACGTGGTGATCGGGGCGCTTTTGGGGGCAGAGGAGTTCGGTTTTGCCACCGCTCCGCTGGTAACCCTGGGCTGCGTGATGATGCGGGTCTGCCACAGCAATACCTGTCCGGCCGGTGTGGCCACCCAGGATCCGGTCCTGCGGGCCAGATTCGCCGGCAAGCCGGAATACGTGGTCAACTTCATGCGTTTTGTGGCCCAGGAAGTCAGAGAGATCATGGCCCAGCTCGGTTTCCGCAGCTTTAACGAGATGGTTGGCCGTGCCAATCTGCTGGAGCCGAAGAAGGCGATCGCCCACTGGAAGGCCAAGGGACTTGACTTCAGCAACATCCTCTACACCCCCGACATGGGGCTTGAGGCTGTCAGCTACTGTACCGAGGCCCAGGATCATGGTCTGGAGAAGTCAATTGACATGTCCAAACTGCTGGAGATCTGCCAACCGGCCATTGAACGGGGCGAGCAGGTTTCTGCTGAGCTGCCGATAACCAACGTTGACCGGGTTGTGGGGACAATCATCGGTAACGAGATTACCCGCAGTCATGGAGCG
>CAXNJF010000170.1:0-4705 GCA_964202585.1 Trichlorobacter sp.
GGCTGACTGGTGTAAAAAGGATTAACACTCATGAGTATTGAACGTTGCCTGAACGAGGAATGCAATCAACGATTTGAAGTAACCGAGTTTGGCCATACCCGGCCAGCAGCCCATGCTGAACCGCGCCAGGTAGTATGCCCCTACTGCGGACATACCAGCTACCGTAAAACCAAAGGGGCGTTTATCGTCAACCGGCTTGAGGGCAGCGCATTGCAGCCATCAACCAATCGATCATTCTGCTCTGACTAAAACCGGTACACAACATAGGCTTTCAATATAATGCCCTTGCCGTGCAACGGGAAACTACAGCAGCCGCCTGTGGTCACAATGCAGAGCTTCAGCCAGCCGCCTGGCACGGGCTACCCCGATTATACGCTTTCCGTTCTCCATCTCGGAAAGGTGGCGTTGCGGTATTCCGGTTGATTCGGCAAGCTGTGTCTGTGTCAATCCTTCCCGGTGGCGATACCCAGCCAGCGTTGCCCCTGCTTCATTGCCCTGGAATTCAGAGAAAGCATCCCGCCAGGGGATACTATCACCTGATTCCTGCACACCCAGCTTTGCGGCATATTCCCGCAGCTCCTGAACCTTCTTTGCGGGCCCGATAAAACAAGCGGCTTCAGTACGGAGTTTTTTCGTGTGTTCCAACATAGATCACCTCTACCAGCTTGATTGTTTTGTCCTGGACTTCCCAGACAGCAACGTATGTCGGCTGCCCCTTCTTCAGGTGGCAGTGGTGGCGGTTGCCGGTCAGCTTCCCATAATTCAGCCAGTCACCACGAACAGGACCGCCTGCTTCAATGTCACCAATCAGGGCATACAGTATCTGTCGTAACGGTTTTGACAGCTTGACTTTCTGCTTTTCGACAGTACGTGACAGCCGGACAGTCCATTTCATAAAATATACCTCTTAAAAGTATAAATCAAGCTGACACTTACTACGACTCTGATAGACAAACCCCATCCCCCTCCTGACCTCCCCCTTGAAGGGGGAGGAACCCTCTTTAAATCCCCTCCCCTTCAGGGGGAGGGTTAGGGTGGGGGTGGGGTAAAGGCTGAAATGTCGGAGTAGAATTATCTG
This sequence comes from Trichlorobacter sp., assembly GCA_964202585.1. Lineage (GTDB taxonomy): Bacteria > Desulfobacterota > Desulfuromonadia > Geobacterales > Pseudopelobacteraceae > Trichlorobacter. Next base: position 1,079 of record CAXNJF010000170.1, read on the forward strand.
CTCTGACTAAAACCGGTAGCTGGCGGAGAGGGTGAAATTCCGGCCATTTTCAGGGATACGCACCGCCATGGCAAGCGGGTCGCGCTGGTAGGATAGCGGCTGGACATATCTGATATCGAACAGATTATTGAGTTTTACGGTAAAGGTAAAGCCTTTGTAACGGCCTCCAAGATTCAGATCAGTTATGCCATAACCCGGCATGGAGGTCTCGTTCAGGGTGGGATCAAAGCGGTTCTGGCGCGCAACCAGCATCTGGCTGATGCCACCAAACAGTTGTCGGTCATCATACTGCAGCCCAAGCCGTCCGCGTAGCGGCGGGATCTCTGCCAACGGCCTGCCGCTGGTCAGGTTCCGTCCTTCACTGTAAGCAAGCATGCCGGTCAGCGTAAGATGGGCAGGTAACGTCAGAGTACCGTCAAACTCCACCCCCCAGATGGTGGCATTCAGGTTGGCAACACTGCGGGCTGGGGTAAGAAGATTAGCGCCATCCGGATCAGGACGAAAAACCGGCAGCATGAAGTCAGTCGCCTCACTATAGAACATGGTCAGTCCGGCCCGGTGTCCGCCGGATGCCCACGTTGCACCAGTATCCACCTGATTGATGATGGTCTGCTTGAGAAACGGGTTCCCCACCAGATTGCTGCCCTGACGATTCTGCCCCACATACAGTTCATGTCCGTCCGGTATACGGGTTGCACGCCCCCCCTTCAGAAATAGCTCCAATTCAGGCATCACCTTCCAGAACAGCTGGACATTGGCGCTCCAGTCCGTAAAATCGCGCCCATGAGGAATCACCCTGCCCGGATAGTAGGGCTGGTAAAAATTTGCAACACGTCCGGCCACCAGACCATCAGCATCTATGCTGCTGATATCTCCCCGCACCGACAGCACCGACCTCAGCGAAGGGACCAGGGGCAGTTCATATATCCCGAAAATACCGAGGTTTCGGGTGGTGACATCAGGAATCAGGACACTGTTGTAACTATCGTTGTACCGGAAATCAGGTTTGGCAGATGTGCCATAGTTTAACAATGATGAGTAGCTGCCGTTCCAGTTACGCTGGTAGCAATCAACACCACTTTTTAGCTCACCAGGACCCAGAGCCAGTCTGGCTGCTATCCTCCCCCCGATCGTGTCAACCTCAAAGCGGTTGGACATAGCGTAGGAACGGCTCAAGGAATTCCGGTAAGGGAGTCCCGTGTTGGCAGGATCTGCTGTTTCCCGTAATGCATCATCCAGCAATGTCCGCGCATGGCTCCACCAGCCCTGCAGAGCTATTTCCCGGATCATGGAAGTGAGATTACGGATTTTGAATGTACCGTTCAAACGATGAATCTGTTCATCAGAAACATCAAAATTCATGGTGGGAACCTTGATGTCGCTCCCTTGCAGGAATGCGTACGAAAGGTCAACCCGGCTGTCTCCAGGCAGGTTAACTCCTCCCTTGAGCCAGAACGAGTCTATCCGGTACATCGGCAGATCTTCGCTGCCAAAACGGTAATTGTTGTTTTTATTGGGGTAGGCTGTTCGGGTAAAAGGGACTCCATCACCGGCTTCAGGCACACCGGAGTAACGCCCCAGATAACCGGCTCCAAAATCCGCCTGCTGATTTCCTAATGAAACAAAGGCCCTGCCATCCACAGCATCATATGATCCATAGGAAAATGAGGTCTTGCCTGAAAAACGTTTGGGATTATCCGGTGTGCTCACCTCGACACTGCCGCCCAGACCGCCGGGAACTGCCAGATTATAAGGCCCTTTGGTCACGACGATCTTGCTGATGTCGGTATTCTGCAGCAGAAAAGGAGCAGCATCAATCCTGAACGGTGTTGCACCGAAATAAGGTGCGCCGTCCAGCGTGACCATCAGGTTTTCCCGCTGGTAGCCGCGAATCACAATATTGGCAAGCGCTCCTTTTGTAAAAGAGCTGATGCCTGCCTGATGTAGTGATTCGCGGGGATCTGACGGCAACTGTTTGGCATCGACAGATGACTCATCAGCCAGACAAAGAGCGGATGGTGTAAGCAGCGACCCGGTAATCAGTAACCAGACCAGCAGTAACCTGTTATTAACAAGGTATAGAGGCATACGGTCCCCCTGATTTTTCTGCTTTCGGATAAACTATACCCCAGTCTGCGAGGTTTGCAAGGACGGTAAAGAAATATGTCCTGTTTGATCTGGTGAAATCAAAAAAAACTGGTACTATTTGTAACGATATACACATGACTCTCAGGGAGGACAGACCATGCTGCGACCAGTACGCTGTATCATGTTTGTTTCCGCTCTTGTACTGGCAGTGCAGTTGTTTCTGCCAGCAAGGCTTACCGCTGCAAGTGCGCCTGCTGCCGAACAGGAATACGTCCTGGGTGTCTTTCCTTTTATCCCTACTACCAGCATTGAAGGCATTTTTGCTCCGTTAGCCGGAGAAATCAGCCGGGCCATAGGCAGGCCGGTCAAGTTGCGGACCACCTCCTCGTTTGAAAAGTTCATGGAGGAGTTGCGTAACCGTTCGTACGATATCGCCTTTATCCAGCCCTTTGATTATGTGGATATTGCCAAGCCGGGCGGCTATCTGCCGCTGGCTGCCCGCAATGATCGTCTTTCCAGCCATATTGTGGTCAAGCAGGATAGCCCGGTAAAGACGTTGAAGGATCTGAAAGGCAAGAGCCTGGGGATGCCCCCCAAGGTTTCTGCGGTCAGTTTTATGAACCGTGTAGCAATCAAGAAGGCCGGTCTTAACCCTGACAGTGATGTCAGAATGCTCTATCTGGCCTCCCACCAGGCCTGTCTGCAGCAGCTGATGATCGGCAAGGTTGACGCTTGTGGCGTTTCACCACCGGGCGTGCGGCTGGTGGAACAGCAGATGAAGACCAGCTTTCGTTTGATTCATGAAACTCCGGAGATCCCTTCGCCACTGTTTGTGGTCAAGAAAGAGCTGCCGGCCAAGGATCGGGAGGCCATTAAAACAACCTTGCTGACAAGCGATCTTGGCGGGGTAAAGCCGGAACTGCGCTCCATGTTTCTGGGAGATGTCCAAAAACCGTTCCGTACTGCCACTGACCATGAATACGACGTAATCCGGGGCTACCTGAAGCTGCTGGGACACCGGTAATGCAGATCAACTCCTTACGCTATCGCTTTGCCCTGATTATCGCTGTGGTGGCCGGCTTGCTGCTGGCCCTGGTGGCCTGGCTGAGTATCAGCATGTCTCATCAGCTTGTCCGCAGCCAGCTTGAGACCAAGGAGGAGGTATTCAGCTCGTTTCTGCAGGATATTACCCGCAACGCGCTCTTGCAGAGCGAATACGAGGTGTTACAGCTCTACCTTGAGAAACTGCAGCGTGACCCTGATGTCAGACAGATCAAGGCGGCTGATTCCCGAGGGATTGTGGTGGCAAGCACCAAGCCTGCCGAACTTGGCACGTCAATCGGCCCGGACACCGGTAATGGCAGTGCAGAAATACGGCGCAGTATCATTCAAAACGAAACCGGTGTCGTGGGTACAGTGGAAATTCTGTTCTCACACAAAAAGGTAGAACAGGAGCATGGCCGGGTAGTGAAGACCAGCATACTGATTGCGCTGCTGGGATTTGCACTGGTGGTTGGTATCAGCCTGGCGTTGGGATTC
>CAXNJF010000171.1:0-4690 GCA_964202585.1 Trichlorobacter sp.
GATGACCTGCATGCCGCTACTCTGAACAGTTTTCTGGATCTTTGTCTGCAGGAAGGGGCCTGGGGCATGGTCAGGCTGATGGACCGCTTTCTGAATGCGGACGAGTCATTGCGCAGCCAGCTCATCAGGCGGTTGGGTAACCGGGCTGATCGTGGTGCAGAGGCGGCAGCCTGTCTGCGGATGCTGGCCTATTTTGAGTACGCTGAAGGGGCAGGGCAAGCGATTGAAAGTCTTGGCACCCTGCGACATGGCTGTGCAGTAACGGTGCTAAAGTCATTAAAAAACCTTGCGGTTGATGGACTTGATGACCGGGTCACTCGCAGTATCCGCCGGCTGGGGTTTCTTGGCATCAATCAGCCGGAACCCTTGCCGTCGGCGCTTATAGAACCGGTGAAGCTGATCAGGGTTCAGGCAGGCCCGCTGGACTGTTACGGAGTAAGGGCACTCTGGTTTTCCTGGGAACTAAAGGACGGAACCCTGGCAGGACTGGTGCTGCAAATTGGCGATCAGGATGGGGTGAGGTATGCCGTAACGTCTCGTTTTGACAACTACAAGGAACATGATGACTATCTGGATGAAGTCAATGCAGAAGAAGGGATGTTCCTGGTTGGACTGCCCTATGCAGTGAATCTGCTGCGTGATAGTCTGAAGCAAAGTATTGATAAAAGTTACTACCTTCCGCCGGATCTCTACGCAAGCCGCTATCTGTTTGGAGACACAGACCTGCGGCCAGCCGGGTATCTGCCCGCCTTTCCGGTTGAATTGCTGGATGGTCTGCTGGAACGAATGGCATCACTGCTTGCAGGATGTGAAGAGCTGCTGGAAGAACCTTTTTTTGAAGGGTGGCTTTTTACCGATCTGGTGGTATATGAGCTTGCCGAAGGGCTCGGAGATATCCCGTTAAGTGCCTGTTCAGCTGATGTGCAACAACTGGTATTTGAGCGTTTTTGCACTGAACTGATTGAGCCGGACAAGATAGGGCTCCTACGACGACTGCTTTTGACTGCGGACTTCATGCTGCAGACCGACTGTCGCAATCGGATAATTCAGAAAGTTCTGGCACTTGGATTAAGTCTGGCCGGATCATCCCTGCCTCTCAACAGTCACCCTTTTATCAGGCGGCTGGCCTTTGATAGTATTGAAATGGCGCGTCAGGCACTCGTTGAAGGATTCGATCCGCGTAAGCATCTGGTCTATGACGATGATGAGGAGTGGGAATGAAGATCGGGGTTATTGGAGCAGGCAGCTGGGGTACCGCTTTGGCCAATGTTGTGGCTGCAAATGGTCATGATACAGTGCTGTGGGCGTACGAACCTGAACTGGTTGCCGGTATGGCTGCAACCGGCATCAACCACCTCTTTCTACCAGATACTGAACTGCATCCGTCATTGCAGTACACAGGATCCCTTGCAGAGGCGGTACGAGATGCTGATTTGGTGCTGCTGGTAACGCCAACTCAGGTCATGCGGAGTGTACTTGCCAGTCTGTCGGCAGATATTTCCCCCTCTGCCGTGCTGGCCAGTGCTTCAAAAGGGATCGAGCTGGGTACGCTCTGTACGGTTTCCCAGATCTGTACCCAGGTACTGGGGGCAGCGGTTTCTGAACGTTTTGTTGCCCTTTCCGGCCCCACCTTTGCCAAAGAGGTCTCCCAGGGACTGCCATCACTTATTGTTGCCGGATCAACCAATGAAACGGCGTCCCGTCAGGTGCAGGCTGCTTTCAGCAGCCCTGTTTTCAGAGTCTATACCAGCTCTGATGCGATTGGCGTTGAATTGGGTGGGGCAGTTAAAAACGTGATAGCCATTGCAGCGGGTATTAGTGACGGCTTGGGGTTTGGTCATAACACCCGTGCAGCGTTGATTACCCGTGGTCTGGCAGAGATGCGGCGTCTGGGGCGAGCCATGGGGGCTCAGGATGCAACCTTTGCCGGACTGGCTGGTATGGGGGATCTGGTGCTGACCTGTACCGGCGATCTTTCCCGTAACCGTACAGTGGGAGTCAAGCTGGGGCAGGGACAGACCCTGGAGGAGATCATGGCCGAGATGCGGATGGTCGCTGAGGGGGTCAAGTCAGCAGAATCGGTTCATGCCCTTGCACAACGCCTTGGAGTGGAGATGCCAATTACCCAGAAGGTGTACGAAATCCTTTATGGCAATAAACCAGCCCGGCAAGCGGTGCTGGAACTGATGTCACGTGACCTGAAACCTGAACAGGCCTGAGCTGCACATGCTTTACCCTGTTGTTTGCGGGCTTCTGTCAGCAGGTCGGCATCCCGGAAAAGATCAAGAACAGTCCAGATCCCGCCCAGTACCACAATTACCCCGCCAAGAAAAATCATTGGTTCCATGACATGCCTCCCGTTTATTGGGGAAACAGTACCATAAGCTCATGTCAGGATATGTCGTGTTGAAAATTACAAGATTTGCATCAGAAATAATCAGGGTTCGCCGTGTTCTGCCTCGCCAGAAAGGAGCACTATATCCACCCGACGGTTCTTGGCACGTCCATCTGCAGTAGTGTTTTCTGCGGTGGGCCGGAATTCACCGTAGCCGGTGGCAGACAGCTTACCAGGTTCAACGTCATAATTTTTTTGCAGGTAACGCAGCACATTCGTGGCCCGGGAAACCGACAGCTCCCAGTTGGAGGGGAAGAGAGGTGTACTGATCGGAATGTCGTCAGTATGTCCTTCGACCCGCAGGGGGTTGGAATATTGAGACATCGCTTCAATGATGGTGTTCAGCAATTGATAACCTGCCGGTTTGATCACTGCAGAGCCGGAATCAAAAAAACCTGCTTCCTTAAGGCTTACCACAAGACCACGACGGGTAATGCCGATACTCACCTTGTTCTGGGCACCATGCTTGATCAGGTAGGCCTCAATAGCCGACTGAATCTCTTTAAAATCTTTTTCCTCGGCTTTACCTTTGCCACGCCCTTTTTCCATACCACCCTGCCTTGGTCCTGCTGGCGGCATCTTGTTTACCATTGGAATGACGGCCATTTCAGGTTTTACTGCCGGTATCGGCTTGATATCCTGTGAATGCAGTACTCCCTTCTGACCGGCTGCTGCCTGAGAGGAATAGCCAAATGATTCCCGCAGTGATGCTGCAACCTCTTCTACCTTCTTTTTGTCAGTCTGGGACATGGCATACATGGTCACAAAAACGGCAAACAGGAGAGTAATAAAGTCAGCATAAGAAACCAGCCAGCGTTCATGGTTTGCATGCTTTTCAGGCTCTTTTTTTAGTGCCACATGATCTCCTAGTGCTCGACGCCTGCAAAGGCCTTCAATTTTTGTTCAATGAAGTGGGGGTTTTCGCCATTCTGGATGGCGATCAGCCCTTCTACAATCATGACCCGTCGCAATACTTCTTCCTTCATCCTGATTTTTATTTTTGCACCAAGCGGCAGGCAGATGATGTTGGCTGTCATCAAGCCGTAGATGGTGGCAACAAAGGCCGCAGCAATACCGGCCCCAAGTTTGGAGGTGTCAGAGAGGTTACCCATAACGTGGATCAGGCCAAGCACAGCACCGATGATGCCGATGGTGGGTGAGTAGCCGCCAGCCGCCTCGTAAAATTCAACCGAGTGTTTTTTGTGATCCTCATAAGCCATAATTTCTGCTTCAAGGGTTTCACGCAGTTTCTGGGGATCTATACCGTCAACTACAAGCGAGATCCCCTTTTTGATAAAAGGGTCCTTGGCATTTTGTGCCTCTTGCTCAAGGGAAATCAGTCCGTTGCGACGGGCCTTGGTGGCGTAGCCGATGATATCCTTAACAATCGCCTCAGGATCCATTTTGGGTGGAAGGAAAGCGGTCTTGACATCCTTAAAGCCGTTGATGCAGGCCGAAAGAGGAAAAGAGATGAAAACCGCTCCAAAGGTGCCGCCCAATACGATCAGGGCAGAGGTGGGAGAAATCAAAGCACCGATATGGACACCTTCCAGCACAGCACCACCGAAAACAGCGCCAAAACCGAGTATAAGGCCGATAATTGTTGCTAAATCCATAGATCAGGTATCCTGGCGGTGAAGTGGCTGTAGTGTTGTTCTTGCATCATTGGGGGAAAGGTAGTGTTCACTCTCGCTGCGGTGATACTGATTGTTTCGTTGACGTCGCAGGTAAGCGTGGCCATTCGGAACAGCTGCAGAACGGCGTAAAATTCTTGTTCTGAAGGCGACAATCCGGTTCAAAAGCACCTGACACCGTTCCCGAACAAGAATGTGGTGCCCGTTAAACAGGGTGATGACCGTATCAGGAGTTTCCTCGATACTAACGACATGGTCAGGATTTAAAAACATGGTTTGCCGGTCCAGGCGGGTAACCAGAATCATGGGAGCCTCAACGTAAATATTTCGTTAATAATATCGAACAACTGGATATGGTCAAGCTTTTTCGACTACCATGAATACGGAAACAGAAGTCATTTAATTCAGCATGGCGTCTATCACATCAAAACTTATATACTTTTCGGCTATTGAGTTAATAAGTTCAATCTTTTCCGTATCGTCAGGGCCGATCTTTGAAACATGCTCACGTAGCCGGTAGTATACCTCGGAAGTGGTTTCCTCGATCCTGATATAGGGTATTTTGCTGTCATCAAGGATTCGCTGGGTAATAGTGGAGACCGGGGCATGGCCAGCCACAATCATTCCGGCCAGACGTTGCCGAAACTCGGGAATATGGTGC
>CAXNJF010000172.1:0-4683 GCA_964202585.1 Trichlorobacter sp.
GGGCGAACCACGGCAAGGCAGGCGGCACATCAACCACACGCACACCACGTAAGAAGAAGGCTACACCATGACATCTGCTGCAATCGTTTCCAAAGTATGGAGTTTCTGCACCACCCTCCGCGATGACGGGGTGAGCTACGGCGATTATCTGGAACAGCTCACCTATCTGATCTTCCTGAAAATGGCCGATGAGTATAGCCGCCCTCCCTATAACCGCAATGTGGCGATCCCTGCCAATTGTAACTGGCAAACCCTGCGCACCAAGCGGGGAGCAGAGCTGGAGCTGCAGTACGTTACCCTGCTGCGGGAGCTGGGAACTTATAAAGGGATGCTGGGGCAGATCTTCACCAAATCCCAGAACAAGATTCAGGACCCGGCCAAGCTTTCCCGCCTGATTGATATGGTGGACGACACCAACTGGGTCATGCTGGGGGCGGATGTAAAGGGGGATATCTACGAAGGGCTGCTGGAAAAGAACGCCGAGGATACCAAATCCGGTGCCGGGCAGTATTTTACCCCCCGTGCATTGATCCGGGCAATGGTGGAATGCGTCCGGCCAGAACCGGGCAAAACCGTTGCCGACCCAGCCAGCGGTACCGGTGGCTTCATGTTGTCGTGCTATGATTTTCTGGTGAACAACTACCAGATTGACAAGAAGCAGAAAGAGTTTCTGAAACACGAAACCTTTGGCGGAAACGAGATTGTTGCCAACACCCGGCGGCTCTGCCTGATGAATATGTTTCTGCACAACATCGGCGAGGTGGACGGCGACAGCATGATCTCGCCCAATGACTCGCTGGTGGCCGATAACGGCAAACGGTATGACTACGTCCTGACCAATCCCCCCTTTGGCAAGAAAAGCTCCATGAGTTTTACCAACGATGAGGGGGAACAGGAAAAAGACGAACTGACCTACAATCGGCAGGATTTCTGGGCAACCACATCAAACAAGCAGCTCAACTTTGTCCAGCATATCCGTACCATGCTCAAAACCACCGGACGCGCCGCTGTGGTTGTGCCGGACAATGTGCTGTTCGAGGGGGGAGCAGGGGAAACAGTGCGGAAGAAACTGCTGGAGACCACTGAACTGCACACCATCCTGCGACTGCCAACCGGCATCTTTTACGCCAACGGGGTTAAGGCAAATGTCCTGTTCTTTGATAACCGGGAGGCCAGTCCTAACCCGTGGACGCGAGATATCTGGTTTTATGACTACCGCACCAACATCCACCACACCTTGAAAAAGAAACCGCTTCGTTTTGATGATCTGCAGGAATTTATCACCTGCTACAACCCGACAAACCGCCATGAACGCAAAGAAACCTATGATGGGGAAAAGAACCCGGAAGGCCGCTGGCGCAGGTACACCCGCGAGCAGATTGTGGCACGGGAAAAAACCAGCCTCGATATCTTCTGGCTGAAGGACAAGAGTCTTGCTGATCTGGACAACCTGCCAGAACCGGACGATCTGGCAGCGGAGATTATCGAAAATGTGGAGGCAGGCTTGAACAGCTTCCGGATGATAGCGGGGGGATTAGTATGAAGGTAATGATTGATCTGTGTATTGTGCCAATAGGTGTCGGGGTTTCCCTTTCTCACTACATCGCCGCCTGCGAGAAGGTACTGAAGGAAGCTGGCCTCAAAACCGCACTTCACTCATACGGTACCAACATTGAAGGAGAATGGGACGAGGTCTTTGCCGCAGTTAAACGCTGCCATGAAGTAATTCATGAAATGGGCGCACCAAGGATAACAACCACCATTAAAGCAGGTACCCGCACTGACCGTAACCAGACAATGGAAGACAAGATCAGGAGTGTGCAGGAAAAGCTATAGGAGATGCTATGAACAACATGTCTCTGGTGCTGCTGATGGCGTGTGGCGGATTGGCGGTAGCCATACAGCCGTCAATTAATGCCCGGCTGGCTCAGAAAGTCGGAAGTTACGAAAGTTCGTTTATTTCCTTTGCTGTGGGAACGTTAGCACTGTTCGCCATAGTAATGATCGCTGGACGTGGGAATCTGCGAAATGTGACAGATGCGTCTTGGTGGGAACTGACTGGTGGATTTCTGGGAGCATACTTTGTGACCATGAGCATAATCTCTGTACCAAGGCTGGGAACATTGGCTGTCATGTCAATCATTATAGCTGGACAGTTAACAACAGCAGCGTTGCTTGATCAGTACGGTGCGTTCGGTCTGCGCCAAATTCCATTATCGCCAATGCGTGGAGTCGGAATACTGCTGCTTTGCTTCGGGGCTGCCTTGGTGATACGCAGATGATCAAGTCCCTTGTAATGAAAAGGGGTGTTTTCCTGATTTCGGATAAGGAGTCATAACTATTTTCAGCAATTCCACCCGTCGCTGGAGCAGATATCCGGCACGATGTTCGACCGGCATCTGCTGAAACGCATCAAGGTCAATACCCATCTCTGCCGTTGTCATGGCAGTTACCTGAAGTACCGTCTCCCAACCGTCCATACCTGAGCCGTCAGGCTTATCAGCTGATGATACCAACGGCAGAATTTCCGCAATACCAGCCTTGGCCGACTGTTCAGCCATTCTGCTTTTGGTCGTTGTGCGCAATTCTTCCCAGTTGTTGGCTTTGGTATGCAGGCGGCATGTCCAGGCCAGTGCCTTTTGCCAGGCAGTTGGCAGGCGCAGGCGCTCACAAAGCAGCTGAGCAGGCTTAAATCCGGCTTCATCATGACCATGATGTTTCGGGTAGAGCGAGGGATCTGTTTCAAGCTTGCCCAGATCATGGAAAAACCCACAAAAGCGGGCCAATGGGTCAGTTGACTTGGCTGCTACTCGCTGCATAACCTGTAGTGAGTGGGTGAACAGATCCCCTTCAGGGTGGTATTGTAGCGGCCCGGCAGGTACCTCTGACATTCTGAATAGTTCAGGAAGGTAGCTGCTGCCAAGATTGTGTTGAAGCATCAGTCCGAAGAACTGTTCCGGCTGTGTCCTGGCAAGGGCCTTCTGCAACTCCCTGCTGAACCGTTCTACAGCTATGGTGCTGAGTGCATCTTCCCATAGCTGACTGCCAAGCTGCTGTATGGTTTCAGAATGCAAATTCCAACCATCAGCTGCAAAGCGAAATGCTCTGAAGATCCTTATGGGGTCATCCTGCAGCGAAAGCTCTGAGCAGACACGCAGTTGCCTGGATGCAAGGTCTGACTGTCCCTGTAGTGGGTCAACCACCCTGCCGTTAAGATCCATTGCCAGAGCATTGATGGTAAAATCACGGCGGCGAAGATCCTGCTTTAGGTGTGACGGAGCGTCAATGACAGTAATCTCAATCTTGCCAATCTCTGGCACGTACTTGAACCAGATCGGACTGCTGCTGGCCGGCGAGATTGGTCTGAAGCCGGCTGTTTCCAGTTGTACGGGTGGTATGGCAGCGACCAGATCAATGTCCTGTACCGGCTGATTGAGCAAGATGTCACGGACGGCGCCGCCCACCAGCCAGACATCTGGCCAGCAGGATTCCGGAAATATATCTTTAACCTGATTGATAACAGACATGCAGCATCTCCCTTGAATGAACTCCTACGCAAGCTGCTTGCGCCAGAACCACCGATTCCGGAAGTGGTACGTCAGGTAATTCGAGAAGAACTGAAAAAGGCGGCATAAGCGGAAGCGGGTTTTTATGGTGCTCCTGCAACTATATCCTGCCTTGATAAAATTGATGGTAATAAAACTGGATTGTTACACAGCGAATCAGGCTATAACAATGAAACATTTGAGCAGTGCTTGAAGCATAGTCATAACAATAGAAAACAATTGCCGATTCTGGTAATACTAATGGCCTCTCCGTAACTTGCGGGGAGGCCATTCCTGTTGCTTTTCCAAAGGGTACATGTCGATGAATAATCTTTTCAAAACAAATTGAGCAAGGAGCCTGTCATGGAAGCGATTGAATGCATCACAACAAGAAGCAGCATCCGAAAATTCTCTCCCGCCCCTGTATCACAGGAGATCATCTCTGACATCGTAAGAGCGGCTCAGTTGAGTCCTTCCTACAAAAACAGCCAGCCCTGGGAGGTCGTGGCGGTTTCAGGTAGCCGCAAAGAAGCCCTCACAACGATGCTGCTTGAACTTCTCGAATCAAAAACGGAACCTACGCCTGACTTTCCGACCCCCACACACTGGCCGGAACCAGTCAACTCCCGGATTAATGAGCTTATGGCCAAACGTTCTGCAATTGCCGGGATTGACTTGAATGCGCCGGAGTTCGTTCTTCGTTCTAAAAAAGCCAACTTCAGGTTTTTTGGTGCTCCCTGTGGACTTTTCATACTGCAGGATGCTTCTCTGGGGGAGTGGTCCATTCTTGATGCCGGAATCTTTGTACAGAGTCTGATGCTGGCATCCCATGCAAAGGGACTTGCAACCGTTCCACAGGGTTTTCTCACTGACTATGCCAGGGAAATAAAGCAGTTCCTCGGCATACCTGACACTATGCGCCTTCTCCTCGGCATATCGCTTGGATATCCTGGAGCCAACCCCGACGATCTCCCCCCGCGCCCCGAGAGAGTTCCGCTTGAGGAAGTGCTGAGATTCGTTGATTAGTACGCGGTACCCATAAAAATAGTGCTCAAAAAGAGAAGATTCCGCCAGGTCTTGATTCTATAGATAGGCACAACGGCGTACTCTTAAGTAGCAACCAGATTGTCAGATCAGG
>CAXNJF010000173.1:0-4678 GCA_964202585.1 Trichlorobacter sp.
TCACAAGGTTGATCTGTCCAAGCCGATTGCTGAGACCTTGAAGGAACTGTCCGGCCTGAAGGTTGGTGATGCCCTGTTGTTGAACGGTACCATCGTGGTTGGCCGTGACATCGCCCATGCCAAGTTCAAAGAGATCCTTGACTCCGGTAAGCCTCTGCCTGAATACCTGACCAAGTACCCGATCTACTATGCCGGCCCGGCCAAGACTCCGGCAGGTAAGGCTTCCGGCTCCTTCGGCCCCACCACAGCCGGACGGATGGATTCATACGTGGATCTGCTGCAGAGCAAGGGCGGCTCCATGATCATGATCGCCAAGGGTAACCGCAGCCAGCAGGTAACCGATGCCTGCAAGAACTACGGTGGCTTCTACCTGGGTTCAATCGGTGGCCCGGCAGCCATTCTGGCTGAAGAGAACATCAAAAAAGTCGAGTGTATTGACTTCCCTGAACTGGGGATGGAAGCGGTCTGGAAGATCGAGGTAGAGAACTTTCCTGCCTTTATTCTGGTGGATGATAAGGGGAACGACTTCTTCAAACAGCTTGGCCTGTAATCAGTAAGCCATCACGGGGGGAGGAAAACAGACTCCCCCCTTTTTTTGTGCTGCAGGGGATTGATATCCCTAAACTCATGTTCAGGAGACAACCCATGAAAATGCTTCGCGCGCTTGTTCCACTGCTATTTAGCCTGATGTTACTGATTTCAGCAGGATGTGGAAGTGACAGTACAAACACCTACACAAACCTTTTATACACGGCAGATTACCAGGCAGACCTTGCAAATCTGACTAAAACCTACATCCCACCGCTGTTTTACACAAACCTGCCAGCAGCAAATACCACGCAAGCGGTTGTGCAGGATGCCAAGAAAGCAAATGACCTGCTGGTTACCGTTTGGAGCGCATTCAAGACAAAATACAAGGACAGGTTGGAATTTGTGCCCTATGCCGCGAAACTGACCCAGATTGATACTGAAATTGCTCTTGCCGGCCAGATCATCCAGAACGCCATTACCTCGGGCAACGCCGCCAATGATCTGTTGGCCGCCCACGAGGCTCTGGAAGTTATCCGGGTAAATCTGCAGATCATCGACAAAGGAAACGGACTGGATTACCCGATTGATGGTATCAAGGATTTCCATGACGCCATGGAGCCGTTTGCCCTGGCCGTCAAGGGCAAGACTGCCGCAACCCTGACCGATGCCGATATTGCTACTCTGAAGGGCATGTTCCCGATCATGGAAACCACCTGGAACAAGGTAACCACCTATCAGTTTACCACAGAGCAGTTCGGTATTACTGCCGATGTCAAGACGTTCATTGATGCGGCGGTGACCAGCCAGACAGCCAACATGACAGGACTGAAGACCGCTTTATTTGCAGCAACTCCCGACAAGACGGTCATTGCAGCCAACGGAAATAATGTCAAACCACTCTTCCTCAAGCTGTTCTTCAGCTTTGCCGACTTTATCAAACCGTTTAATGCTGATCTGGTTGCGACTGACAGTGCCGCCACCGCTGCTGCAACGGTAACTGCCAAGACTGCGGCAACCAGTGCTGATGTGACTGCTGCCCTGACCGCTGTCACTGCACTTGAATCAAACTTTAACAAATTCAAAGTACATTTCGCCACCCAACCGATAAGCATCATGGGCGTGCTGGGCTGGTACACCGGTTCAGCCACAACACCCGCTTATTTTGATAAAATCGGTACAGCCATCAGTTCGGCCAAAACACAACTCGGAGCAATCCAGAGCTATCCGGTTGATCTGACCGCAGTGAACACTCAGGTACTCATCTACGCAACCGAGATGACCAAATTGAAGACTCGACTAAACTACAAATAGTACAACCACCACAGCACTGAGCCCCCGGCTATTTCTGCGCCGGGGGCTCTTCATTTCACAAACAAGCGAGAGAACCATGTTTAATCTGAAACCTGATGTTGTTGCCCGCCTTGAGCGGGTTTTAAGTTCTGTTGAGATGTTGTTGCCCCGTGCCATTGCACCGGTGGACTGGTCTGTCTGCTATGCGGCCAACTGGCGTCGTCACTCGTTTTCCGGCTACCTTGAGGCGGTCCGGGTAACGGACACCACCACCCTGGACGAACTGCTGGGGGTTGAAGAGCAGAAAGAGACCATGCTGCATAACACCCGTCAGTTTCTGATGGGGCTGCCCTGCAACAACGCCCTGCTCTGGGGTTCGCGGGGGGCTGGCAAGTCATCGATGGTCAAGGCATTGATGAACGAATTTGCTCCCAAGGGGCTGCGGGTGATCCAGATTGAGAAGGAAGACCTGATCTACCTGTCCGAGATCTTTAATGCGGTGGAGAATGAACCATATCGCTTCATCCTGCTCTGTGACGACCTGACTTTTGAGGTGGGAGAGTTGAGTTACAAGATGCTGAAGAGCGCCCTGGACGGATCGGTTTACTCGCCGCCGGAAAACGTCCTGATCTACGTCACCTCCAACCGCCGCCACCTGCTGCCGGAGTATGAGTCAGACCATCTGGGGGGCAAGTTTGTGCGGGGCGAGCTGCAGCAAAGCGAAGCGCTGGAGGAGAAAGTTTCCCTCTCTGACCGGTTCGGCCTTTGGGTCGCCTTTTATGCTTTTTCCCAGGATCGCTATATTGACGCTGTCCGGCTCAGCATCGCCCGTGAAGCCCGGGAGCGCAAGGTCGAGATCCCCTGGACCAAGGAGATTGAACGGGAAGCGATCCAGTGGTCCCACGACAAGAGCAAACGCTGTGGCCGCACCGCCTACCAGTTTTCAAAAAATTACATCGGAAAATTCCTGCTGCCCACCTGACCAACAAAAAGCCCGCGAAAGCGGGCTTTTTGTTCAATGGGCAAAGTGGTGTGACTTCTCCAGATAGTATTCGTAATTCCCCTCGTAGGTCCGCATCTCGCCATGATCCACCTCAATCACCCGATCCACCAGCAGCCGTAGAAAGTGCCGGTCATGACTGACCAGGATCACAGTGCCGGTAAAGTTTTTCAGGGCATTCAGCAGCATCTCCCGTGAGCGGATATCCAGATGGTTGGTTGGCTCGTCCAACACCAGAAAGTTGATCGGCCTGGCCAGCAGCGTGGCCAGCACCACCCGGCTCTTTTCGCCGCCGGAGAGATTCTCTATCTTCTTGTCCACTGCATCACCAGAAAACAGAAACGCCCCCAGCAGGTTCATGATCACCCCACGATTAGCCAGCGGCATGGCATCCTGCACTGTATCAAACACCGTCCGCTTCGGCTCAAGTACATCCATGGCATGTTGGCTGAAATAGCCCAGCTCCACATTGGCTCCCAGGGATACCGTACCGTACGTCGGCCCGGTCTGTCCTGCCAGCACCTTCAAAAAAGTAGATTTTCCCGCGCCGTTCACACCAACCACCGCAATCTTGCTTTGACGTTTGATGATTCCGCTTACCCCTGAAAAAACCGGTTTGACATCACCATCCGGCAGCGACCACTCCTTGGCCAGAGCGTCCATCACCACCACATCGTCACCGCTGCGGGGTGGCTCGCTAAACTCAAAACGGACGACCCGTTCTTCAGCCGGTATCTCGATCCGCTCGATCTTTTCAATCTTTTTAACCCGTGACTGCACCTGGGCAGCATGGGAGGCCCGTGCTGCAAAGCGGGCAATAAACTCCTCTTCTTTGGCAAGCATCTCCTGCTGTCTCTTATGACTGGCCAACAACTGCTCAAGGCGGATCTCCCGCTCACGCTCATAAAAGTCATAGTTGCCGCCGTAGGTGGTCACGGTCTTGTTGGCCACCTCCACGATGCGGGTCACGATCCGGTTCATAAAGTCCCGGTCGTGGCTGGTCATCAGCAGTGCGCCATCAAAATCATTGGCCAGCCATTCCTCCAGCCAGACAATCGACTCCACATCCAGATGGTTGGTAGGCTCATCCAGCAGCAGCACATCCGGCTTCAGGGTCAGTAATTTTGCCAGAGCGATCCGCATCATCCAACCACCACTAAACGATTCCACCGGATGGTTGAAACGATCAGGCCCGATGCCCAAGCCGGTCAAGACCGTCTGGGCGCGGGTATCAAGATCATAGCCGCCGCGATGTTCAAACTCCTCCTGAGCCACGCCGTAACGTTCCAGCAAAGCCGACATAGCATCATCAGACTGGGGCTCGCACATGGCGGCCTCCATCTCTTTCAGTTCGTCTGCCAGCCGTACGGTCTCAGCAGAGCCGGCCATAACCTCTTCCAGGGCTGAGCGCCCGGCCATCTCGCCTACATCCTGGGAGAAGTAACCGACGGTCGTCCGCTTGGCACAGGAGATATCACCACTGTCCGCTTCTTCTTCACCGGTGATAATCCGGAAGATGGTGGTCTTTCCGGCGCCATTGGGCCCGACCAGACCGGAACGGGAGCTGGGCAGAATCTGGAAACTGGCGTCGCGG
Source organism: Trichlorobacter sp. (assembly GCA_964202585.1). Classification (GTDB taxonomy): domain Bacteria; phylum Desulfobacterota; class Desulfuromonadia; order Geobacterales; family Pseudopelobacteraceae; genus Trichlorobacter. Next base: position 4,416 of record CAXNJF010000173.1, read on the forward strand.
AAAAGAGTCTGCGAGCCATGCTGCTTGGTGATATTGGACAGGTGAATCATGTAACTAACTCCAGGTTGAATTTATCTCGCTCGTTGTGACCGCTGTGGATGCCGTGCGCCAGCAGGTGGCACCGGCTTGCTGGTAACTGGCCTGGGGCCACCGGCTACTACAGCCGGTTTGTGATCATTACGCACCGGAGCTGTCCCTTGACCTGTTGACGGTTTCGGCATCGGCACCGGTTTTTTCGCCTTTGGCTGTGATCGTGGCTGACG